>DVND01000074.1 GCA_018714645.1 Candidatus Avimonoglobus intestinipullorum | reverse complement strand
AATATGTGGATACACTGCAGTCTTATCCCTATTTGACAATCAACGCGTTTAATCTGTGGGGCGCGCTGGGGCAGAACTGGACAGAATTGAATTTGCTCACATCGGTTCTCGGATACGTGCTTCTTGCAGCAATTGTTGCGGCATGCGTGTACATTATTGTCAAGGCGCGGAACAGGAAATCAAAATATTTCTTTATTGGCGCAGTGTTGACATTTATGACCTTTATGCTGTCCACTAAAATGCATGAACGGTACGCTTTTCCGGCAATGGTGTTGATCCTGCTATGCTTTGTGATGGAGAAGGATGTAAAGCTGTTTGTCGCATATGCGTTGTTCAGCCTGTCGCAGTTTTTCAATATGGCGTATGTGCTGTTTGTCTATGAAACGAACCCCGGCCTGTATTATAAAAGCCCGGCAGTTTTTATCGCGTCTTTTGTGAACCTTGCGATTATGGCATATTTTATCTATGTGGCAAGGGGATATTGCGCGGCGGGGGCACAGCCGGCGGCATCCGTGCCGAACCGTCCGGCTGCTGCTGAAATTGGTGTGGTACGGTTTGAAAAAAGTGCGCCGAAGGTTCGCTTGACGCGGTTTGATTTTGTGGCATTGGTGTTGATTATGGCGGTCTATTCCGGCATCGCATTTTATGATCTGGGCGACAAAGCCGCGCCGGAAACAGAGGTGGTTTTAACGCCTGAAAGCACAGTCCAATTGGATTTGGGGGAGAACAAACCGCTGGCGCAGTTGAAGTTCTTCTTAGGGCCATACCATTTGTACGATGAAAACCGGCTGTTTATCAATGGGTATGACGCCGATGGGAATGAGACGTTCTCCCGTGAGTTGGAGGACGGCGCAGTGTTTTTCTGGTCTGAAGAGGATATTGGGGAGACCAGCGCCCGTTACATTGAACTTGCAACCGATGGGACGGTTTCCGTCAAGGAATTGGGAATATACGATGCGGCGGGGAATTTGGCAGCGCCTGTCAATCAAGCGGAATACGGCGCACTGTTCGACGAACAACAGATCATCCCCCGACGGCAGTCCTTCCGCAACAGCACGTATTTTGATGAAATTTATCACGCCCGCACGGCGTATGAATTTATCAATAAACTGCCGGTATATGAGTGGACGCACCCGCCGCTGGGGAAGGTGTTCATCTCCATCGGCATCCGCCTGTTTGGCATGAACCCCTTTGGCTGGCGAGTAATCGGGACGCTGTTCGGCGTTTTGATGATCCCTTGCATTTACCTGTTTGCAAAAAAATTGCTGAAACAATCCTGGTTAGCCGTGATCACATGCCTGTTGCTGACCTTTGATTTCATGCATTTTGCCCAAACCCGGATTGCGACCATCGATGTATACGTGACGTTTTTCATCATATTGATGTACTACTTCATGTACCAGTATTATTCGATGAGCTTTTACGATACGCCGTTCAAGAAAACGCTGCTCCCATTGGGAGCATGCGGCATTTGCATGGGCCTTGGAATTGCCAGCAAATGGACCGGGATTTATGCCGGCGCGGGTTTGGCGGTTCTGTTCTTCATGACGATTTATAAGCGTTACAGGGAATACCGGTATGCAAAAACGGATCCAAAAGGAAGCTCAGATGGGATTTCGCACCAGTTTGTCATAGAGCATTTCGGAAGCTATACGAAAAAAACGGTTCTATTTTGCTGTATTATGTTTGTGGCCGTGCCGCTGCTCATTTATCTTGCCGCATACATTCCTTATCTGGCGGCCAACGGGGAGGGCCTTGGCGGCATTTGGAAAAATCAACAGGATATGCTGACCTATCACGGGAAAACGGTTGTTTCCTCCACCCATTCCTATTCCTCCAGGTGGTATCAATGGCCGATCATGTACAGGCCGATCTGGTATTATTCGGGGACAGTGTCGGATACGCTCAAAGAAGGCATCAGCTCCTTTGGGAATCCACTGGTATGGTGGATTGGGATCCCGGCGTTCTTCTACATGGTGTGGAATGCCTTTAAAAAGAAGGACAAAACCGCGCTGTTTTTATGCATTGCATACATTGCGCAGCTCTTGCCATGGACGGTTATTTTCAGGACGACATTTATCTACCACTATTTCCCGGATGTGCCGTTTGTTGTGCTGATGATTGGATATTCCATCTATCTGCTGTATCAACGGGAAAAAGGGTTTAAAATTGCAGCGGTTTTCTATACGGTTGCGGTAATCGGGCTGTTTGCGATGTTTTACCCGGTTCTTTCCGGGCAGCCGGTGAATCCTGAATACGTGCAGCAGTATTTAAAATGGTTTGATTCATGGACTTTGATTTAAGAGGGAGCAATTATGAGGATTATACAAGCAGAAGATCTTACAGCGGTTGTGGAACAGATGTGCATCCAGGCGAATTGCTTTATTGCCGCGGATATTGAACAGGCGTTAAAGCGCGCGGAACAAACAGAGCAATCCCCGGTTGGGAAGGGTGTTTTGCAAAACCTTTTGAAAAATGCGGAACTGGCACGGGAAAACGAAATGCCAATCTGCCAGGATACGGGAATGGCGGTGTTTTTTATCGACATCGGCGCGGAGGTTTTCGTGGAGGGCGGTACAATTACAGACGCGGTCAACCGCGGCGTTGCAAACGGGTATCAAAACGGGTATTTGCGCAAATCCATTGTGCGCGACCCCTTACGCCGCGAAAATACAAAGGACAACACGCCCGCCGTCATCCATTATTCCTTTACAAAAGGGGACAAAATTCGCATTACATTCGCGCCGAAAGGCTTTGGGAGCGAGAACAAATCCGCCCTGAAAATGCTGAACCCGTCCGACGGCCTGGACGGTGTGATACAGTTTGTGACAGAGACTGTCCAAAAAGCGGGGGCAAACCCCTGCCCGCCGATGGTCATCGGCGTGGGGATTGGCGGGACGATGGAAAAAACGGCAGAATTGGCAAAAAAGGCCTTGACCCGGCCCATCAGCCAGCAGAACCCCGACCCATATTATGCGGATTTGGAACAGAAACTGCTGGAACGAATCAACCGGACAGGGATCGGCCCGGCGGGGATGGGCGGGACCACCACAGCGCTGGGCGTCAACATCGAGGTATTCCCGACACATATCGCGGGATTGCCCGTAGCGGTGAATATCAGCTGCCACGCAACCCGCCATTCTGTGGAAATTATATAAAATTGATGGAAGCTCATACTGGATTTAGTATATATAAATTTTCGGTTTGTAGGTTTGTCAAACATATTGGACAATGAACTCATTAGGAGAAAACCATTGAAGAGGTCTCATGGGAAAGTTGTTAGAACGGCGGTTATGGACAATAAGCTGTTTTTCGAAATCATCTAAAGACCAGA
>DVND01000073.1 GCA_018714645.1 Candidatus Avimonoglobus intestinipullorum | reverse complement strand
CAGCAAGGTGGGGGATGATATGCTTTGTGCGGTACTTACCGGTTACTATATAAATGGGAAACAATTCTCGCAAATAGCGGAAGAACTGGGGTATTCAAACCGCCAGATTACACGGTTACATCAAAAAGCGCTCCAAATTTTAAAAGATGTCCTTGAATGTCACCTCGTTTTGTGATATAATAGCATTATGAAAAAGTATGGAGCGCAAACGCGCAGCCATACTTTTTTTATGCAAAACTATCGGATTTTCTAATAAGAAAATGATTGCATCACATAAAGGAGGGGTGCGCGGTGATCGACTGGGCCGCCATCAAAACTGAATACATCAACACGGGGGTATGCTACAGGGAGCTTGCGGAAAAGAATGGTATCTCAAGGGCAGCGGTGGCAAAGCATGCGGCTGCGGAAAAATGGCGTGAGTTACGAAGTGCGCCGCAGGAAAAAACGCAGAGCCTTGCGCAGCTTGCGGAAAAGCTCATTGAGACAACGGGACGCGCTATTGATCAACTGGAAGGGAATGTGGATACACAAAAACTGAAGCAGCTTGTATCTTCGGTAAAAGAACTGAAAGAAATAATGAAGGCACTCCCTGACAGCAATGACAATGGACAGGCAGATCACGAGGCACTTATTCAGGCAATTCGGGAGGCGGGAAATGCGGATTGATAAGCTTTCAGAAAAACAGGCGCAGGTTTTCAGATTTATTGAATCAGACGGGTACTGTATCATATGTGACGGCGCGGTTCGAAGCGGCAAGACGGTTATCATGACGGCGGCTTTCGTCATTTGGGCGATGGAATATTTTGACCACACAAATTTTGCAATTTGTGCAAAGACGGTACAGAGTGCGGAACGCAATATCCTGCGGCCTTTTTTGAGGCTTGGCGGCCTTCCTTATACGGTTGAATATAAGCTTTCTAATTCCTTAATGATCCTCCGGTGCGGAGGGAAGGAAAATTATTTCTATTTCTTTGGAGGGAAGGACGAATCAAGTTACATGCTGATCCAGGGGATCACGCTGGCAGGGGTGTTCTTTGACGAGGCGGCATTACAGCCAAGGTCATTTGTTGAGCAGGCCATTGCAAGAACGCTGACATTCTCGAATGCAAAGCTTTGGTTCAACTGCAATCCGGAAGGGCCGGACCACTGGTTTTACAAGGAGTGGATTGCAAAAGCTGCTGAGCGGGGCGTATGCAGGATTCATTTTTTGATGGAGGACAATCCGGTTTTATCAGAGCAGGAAATCCAAAAGGCAGCGGCACTTTTTTCGGGGGTATTTTACGAACGGTACATCCTGGGGAAATGGGTTGGGGCCGAGGGATTGATTTACCGTAATTTTGCGGATGAGCCGGGGACGTTCAACATCGAAAAGGAGCAATTGCCGGCGTTCCATACGGTCAACATTGGGGTGGATTTTGGAGGGAACAAATCCAATCATGCATTTTGTGCGGTGGGGATTACGGATGGCGGCGGGGCGGTTATTGCGCTCCGGTCGGAATCCATTCCGGCTGCGGACACCTCTGTGGATGACATTATACGATTATTTTCAGAGTTTGCTGCGCAGGTGGAACGCGATTTTGGAAGGGTTTCAGCGGTGTTTTGCGACAGTGCAGAGCAGGCGATCATCAATACGATGCGGGCACGGACGAAATACAATATCCGAAATTCCATTAAAAACCGTATTATAGACCGCATCCGTGCAGAAAATATTTTATTGTCTTCACACCGGTTTTCTTTAGTGCAGGGGGAGAACGATGCATTGATAAATGGGCTTGCCAATGCGGTATGGGATGCGGACGCGGCGGGAGACGTCCGGCTGGACAACGGTTCCAGCGACATTGATATTTTAGATGCATTTGAATATGCGTGGGAATATTACATCAAGCAGATTATCAGATATTGACGAAAGGAATGGAAGTTTATGTTTGAAAAAATAAAGGGGATTTTATGGAGGTTGTTTGGAAGGAAAACGATTGTGCCGGATATTGAAATTGCCGCGCAGGATCAATTCGGGCGGGATTACGAACAAGCGCAGGATATAAACTTTACAGCGGTTTTTGCAAATAAACTGGCATCACTCATTGTGACGGAATCATTGGTTACGGCGGACGGGAAAAATCCGCGGGCGGAATTCATAGACGGATGTATTTCCGATGTTTGGGATCAGGCGAAAAAAATTACTGCCCGTGCGCTTGGGACCGGAGGGGTTGTTTTAATTCCATATGCGGCGGGGGGAAAAATTTTTACGGACATTGTACCGCAGGACCGGTTTTATATCAACGACGTATGCGGGCGGAACATCCGCGCTGCCAGCGTGCTGGCGGATGTGATTGTACGGGATGGGAAGCGTTATGCGCGGTACACAGATTATATGCTTGAAAACGGCGTTTATATCATCCGCAACCGGGCGGAATGCGAGGGGAAGCGCATCCCATTGGAGTTTATACAGGAATGGAAGCAAATGCAGGAAGAAATCCGCATTGCCAATGTGGACAAAATGCTGTTTGCGCATTTAAAATGCCCTGTTGACAACCGCAGGGCGCATGATTTTTACGGGGTGCCTATTACATATGGATGCGGCAAAATTATTGCGGATATTCGGGAATGTATGGAGCAGATACGGGATGAATTTGCGCAAAAACAGGTGCGTGTTTTTGCGGATGAAGCATTATTTGGGAACAGTGAGGCGATTGAGGGCACATTGTTTAAGCGGTTTATGGTGGGGGGCTCCTTGGAAAACGGGCCGTTTTTGGAGGTTTTTGACCCGGCGATTCGGGAAAGCTCCTATTATACCAGATTAACGCATTTATTTGAGCTGCTTGAAAAGGCGGTCGGCGTATCACGCGGGATTTTAACAGAACAAGTTACCCAGGGGGCGACGGCAACAGAGATCAAGCGGGCTTCCTATGATACGTTTGCCTTGGTGGAAAACATGCGAAAAAACTGGGAGAAGGCGGCGCAGGAGCTGGCGTATGCATACAACGTCCTTGCGGAATTTTACGGAATTACACCGCCGGGGGACTTTACCATACGGTGGGATTGGTCTTATGCGCTGATTGAATCCAGTACGGAAAGCTGGCAGGAGCTGGTGACGGGGGTTCAGTTAGGGATCATCCGGAAAGAGGAACTGCGTCAATTCATTAGGCCGAATGAATCCATTGCGGAAGCGAAAAAGGCGATACGGGAAATAAACAAACAGGATATGGAGGCGACAGCTCAAAATCCGGCATCGACAAAAACAGGGAAAACACAGGAAGCGGAATCGGAAAAAAATACAGCTGGGATTACAGAGGTTACCGCAATGGGCGGTTTGAAATAACATGAATTCAGTCAGCTGATTAGACTTTAAACAGTCGGTTCGTAGTCGGAAGGGTGTGTTTTACACCCAGTAACAGACTTTAAACTACTTAATACGAAAGGGGTATTGTCCATGAAGACAGAATTTCTGAAAAAACTGGGCATTGACGAGGGGGTCATTGCGCACATTATGGCGGAAAACGGCCGCGACATCCAACGTGAAAAAGAACGCACACAGGCTGCTGCAGATTCGCTGGAGGAGGCACAGGCAAAAATTGCGGCACTTCAGGAACGGATTTCTGCATTTGACGGCGACAAGGCGGTCATTGAAACGCTTACAGCAGAAAACGGCGCGCTCAAGGAAACAATTGCGAAGCGCGATGCAGAAGAGGCGCAAAAACAACAGATAGATGCGCTGCGCAGCCAGTTTGATGATGCTTCGCAGGGAAGGAAGTTTCTCAATTCCTATACGGAAGCGGCGATCTTTGAACAATTTAAGGCTGCCATGAACGAAGGGGAGCGGGAAGCAAAAGCGGTCTTTGAAGCAATTACAGGCGGCGTGGAGGGGATTTTCCAATCCCAGAATCCGCCGGCGGAAATTCCGGGCGTAAACCCCGGATTGGAGGTTCAATTCGATGAATTCCGAAGCATGGGGTATACCGAACGGGTACGTCTGTTCAATGACGACCCGGCTCTTTACAGGGAGCTAAAAAACCTATCTCAAAATTTCTAATTAAAGGAGTGTTTTAACACATGGCTACTGGCACTACAAAAATTGCAAACCTTATTAACCCTGAGGTGATGGCGGATATGATTTCCGCAAAAATTCCAAAAAAAATTGTTGTTGCACCATTTGCGGCGATTGATCTGACGCTGGTGGGACAGCCCGGCGACACTATCACTGTGCCGCAGTATGCATATATCGGCGATGCGGCAATTGTTGGCGAAGGTGTGGAATGTGAGGTGAGCGTCCTTTCGGCGACGACCACACAGGCACAGGTAAAAAAAGCGATGAAGGCTGTGGAACTGACGGACGAGGCTGTTCTCTCCGGTTATGGTAACCCCGTGGCGGAAACAAACAACCAGCTGGCGGCATCTATTGCATCAAAAATTGACGAGGACGCGATGACGGAACTGCAAAAGGCGACGCTGACATACGACGGCTCTGCGGGAGTTATCAGCTATGACGGCATCGTGGATGCGCTGGACGTTTTTGAAGAAGAGGCAAATACGCAGAAGGTTATCTTTGTGCATCCGAAGCAGGTTACACAGCTGCGCCATGATCCGGATTTTGTGTCTGCGGATAAATATCCGGGAAATGTCGTCATGACCGGAGAGATCGGCATGATTGCAAACTGCCGGGTGGTCCCGTCAAAAAAGGTCCCGCTTGCCGACGACGTGTATAAATGCCCGATCATTAAGCTGGCGGGGGATCCGGAGACAGAGGACGAGAGCCAGGCGATTACGATTTATTTGAAGCGTGATACCACCGTGGAAACACAGCGGCAGTCCTTAAAGCGCATCACGGATATTTCCGCCGACAAGTATTATACGGTGGTATTGTCGAATGCATCAAAGGTCGTTTTGGCAAAATTCAAGGCGACAGAACCGGTGCAATCATCACAAACGTCATAAATGACAGGAGGAGGGCCGCATGTTTTTAGAATATACAGATTATAAAAACCTTGGCGGGGTGATCGCTGAAGAGGACGTGTTCGCCCTCTATGAACGGCAGGCTGCCGCAAAAGCTGATTATTACACACAAGGCCGCATTTCTGCTCTGGAGGAAATCCCGACGGCTGTGCAGGAGGCTGTGGCGCGTATTACGGATTTACTGTTCCATAAAAAAGATGGGGAAATCAAAGCATGCTCCAATGACGGCGTTTCCATTACCTACGCGGACACGCAGGGGGTGGATGCCGCCGTGCTACAGATTTTGCGCGAAACGCTTTCTCCGGAGCTGATGTTCAGGGGGGTGGCACGGTGAGCCGGTATACAGTTTCCGGGCTTCCCACATTTTCCCGGACACTTACGATTTTTAACCGTTTTTTTGACGGTACGGACACTGTATGGTATAAAACAACATTGGATGGGTGCTTCCTAAGCATCCAAAATGCCGAAGGGAGCAGCAGCGGCAACATTGTCCCGTCCGATGCATATCTGGCGCGGATCCCGCTGCATCAGAACGGTATCGGGAAAAAGGAATGGGATGCGCTGGAGGAAAAGGACGGGTATTATACCTTTGCACCGGGCGACTTGTGCGTGATTGGGGAAGTGGAGGCAGACATTGAGAAAAACACTTCCGGGACCGGGCTGCTGCGGGAATACGGCGGGTTTGTGATCCGCTCTGTGATCCGCAATGACGCAGGGCCGCTGGCCCATTGGCGGATCGGAGGGGTTTAAATGGGGATTACCATTCAGGCCGTCGACATTGACCCGGCGGCAATTGCAGGGCGCATTGTGGATGAAGCGGCGCGGAGGAAAGCGCAGGAAATACTCTACACCCTCGTGTCTGATTATGTCCCGCGGGACACCGGCAGATTGATGCGCGATGTGGAAATTACGCCGGACGGCATTACTTACCGGGCGCCATATGCCGCGCGCGTCTACAACGGCGAGGGGCTGGATTTTTCCAAAGAGAAGAATCCGCTGGCCACGGCGCAGTGGGACAAGGCCGCGATGGCCGCGCGGAAGGAGCAGCTCATTGCCTTGATGCAGGCTTATTTTAATAGTTGAGGAGCGGCCTTTGCGCTGCGCCTGAAAGGAGTTGTCCATGAACAACAAGCATTTGGCGATGTATCGTTACATCGCCCAGTACCCCGGCGCACGGCGGCTCTTTTTCAACGCCGGCGTCGCTGAAAATGACAACATCGGGCTGGAACCAATTTTTTCGGATGCGGTTGTCAAACAATATGTCGACGGCTCTGCGATACGGTGCTATGATTTTGCGCTGGTGGTATTCAAGGACGAAAAAGACCTTCCGAACAGTACTGAAAATGCAGAGGACTTATTCGACGTGCAGCAATTTATGGAGTGGATCGATACGCAGGACAAAAATGGAAATTATCCGGATTTTGGGGACGACTGCACGGTTTTGCGCATCAGAAACCTTCAGAACATGCCGAATACGGCAGGGCGCGACGGACGGCACGCAAAATACATGTTCCAATGCTCGGTGGAGTATTTTGAAAAAGTTTAACCAACCGCGGGGCGGTATTAATACAATATTTTATTTTAGGAGGAACAGCAAATGGAAAAAGTTATGAGATATCAGGTGGCGGATTATTTGAAAACGGGCGATGACGAATTTACATTGATGGGTGCAGGGTTCAACACCTTGGACGAATCGCCGTCCGCACAGACAGAAAGTACCACTTACATCAATGACAAATCGGCAACGAAATATGTCAAGGGCTATGAGACAACCTTTCCCTTCGACACGGATTTGATTTCTGACGAGGCCGCGGTGACCTTTATTTACGACATTGCGCGCAACCAGAAAGTCGGCGAGGACGCAGAAACAGAATACATCCGCGTAGAATTATTCAATCCGGTTGAAGAAAGCCAGAACACTTATCAGGCGCGGAAGTTCAAGGTTTCCGTCGAGGTGTCTGACATCACGGGAGAAGGCGCCAACATCATGAAGGTTTCGGGCAACCTGAACGGCGTGGGAGACTTTGTTGACGGTACATTCAACACCACAACCAAGACGTTTACAGCAGCGGGCGAAACGGCGTAAAACAACCATGGGCCGGGGCGCAAAATGCGCCCCAAAGCCCCTAACCGACAAGAGAAAGCGAGGAGTTCGTAATATGGCAAAATTTACAATTAACGGAACGGAACTGGAATTTGATATTTTGGATGCAGACAAGGCTGCGCTTTATGAAACAGGCATTGAAAACATTGAACGGGTTTCCAACGAAGTGAAAAATGAACAGAAGCTATCCGTTATCATCCGCAAGCAATGCAATGCAATTTTTGACTTTGTAAATATGCTTTTTGGAGAAGGCACCGACAAAAAGCTCTTTGGCGATTCCACAAATCTGGCCGCCTGCATGGAAGTATACTTTAAGATTTTAGAGGAGATCCCGAAGGATCGCGTGCTGCTGGACAATATTGCGAAAAAAGCCCAAAAGCCCGCCGCTAAGAAACGCGCATGAACCTCCTGACAGACAGCCTGCCCGCGGGGATTACTATTGATGGGGGATTTTACCCCATTGTGACAGACTATCGCGCATGGCTGCGTTTTTCCATGCTGATGCAATCCGATAAAACGGGGGAAGAAAAAACGGTTGGGATGCTCTCCATGCTCAAAGGAAAGCTGCCGCCAAGGTTTGAGGAGACAATTTCCGCAATCCTTGCGTTTTACACGGGCGGAGAGCCCGCCGAGGAGCAGGGGACGCCCCGTGCGGAAACACATGCATCGCGGATTTATGACTTTGCATACGACAGCGGGCTGATTTATGCCGCGTTTTTTCAGCAGTATGGAATTGATTTACAACGGGCGGAGTTCCATTGGTGGCAGTTTAAAGCCCTTTTCAACGCACTTTCCGAAGATACGCAGTTTATGAAGGTGGTTGGATACAGGGGGATGGATTTATCCAAAATCAAGGATAAGACACAGCGCGAATTCTACTCAAAAATGAAAAAGCAATATGCGCTGCCCATCCCGCAATCTGAGAAGGAACAGCTGTCCAAGATTGAACAGGCCCTTTTGAACGGCGGCGATCTCACTGGCTTGATATGATATGGAATACAAAAAAACAGGCGAAGGGCGGCCTGTTTTTTTGTGGGCTATATTGGTGAATCTTTTGATTTGTAGGTTTGTCAAACATATTGGACAATGAACTCATTAGGAGAAAACCATTGAAGAGGTCTCATGGGAAAGTTGTTAGAACGGCGGTTATGGACAATAAGCTGTTTTTCGAAA
Organism: Candidatus Avimonoglobus intestinipullorum; assembly: GCA_018714645.1. Taxonomy (GTDB): domain Bacteria; phylum Bacillota; class Clostridia; order UBA1381; family UBA1381; genus Avimonoglobus; species Avimonoglobus intestinipullorum. Next base: position 16 of record DVND01000073.1, on the reverse strand, counting down.
TCATCTAAAGACCAGA
>DVND01000072.1 GCA_018714645.1 Candidatus Avimonoglobus intestinipullorum | reverse complement strand
ATGACAACTTGATTTTATTACCGTACAAATCAAAAACCCCACAAGCCGCATGGCTGTGGGGTTTTATTGGTGAGCCATCGGAGATTCGAACTCCGGACAACTTGATTAAAAGTCAAGTGCTCTACCGACTGAGCTAATGGCCCAAATAATGGCAGGGATAGCAGGACTCGAACCTACGAAATGCCAGAATCAAAATCTGGTGCCTTACCAACTTGGCTATATCCCTGTATCAAGCGTATATTGTGGGGTGGGTAGTGGGATTCGAACCCACGACATTCAGTGCCACAAACTGACGCTCTAACCAGCTGAACTATACCCACCATATCAAAAAAATGGCGCGCCTGAAGAGATTCGAACTCCTGACCCACTGCTTAGAAGGCAGTTGCTCTATCCTACTGAGCTACAGGCGCATGCAGGCGAACTTTGTGGAGCGGGTGATGGGAATCGAACCCACACGACCAGCTTGGAAGGCTGGGATTCTACCATTGAACTACACCCGCAAATTCTGCCATTTCGTACGGCTGACTTTGAATATTATAGCAAAAAATGCATTGTTTGTCAACACTTTTACAAAAAAATTTTATGTAAAGGGTGACATAACGGAATCGTGGAAACCGCTTCTATTATGCACCCCTTTGCGCCAAACTATACCTGTTATTTGCTGATTTTATAAACGGCGTCCGTCAGCCTTTTTACGGCTTTTTCGCCGTCAAATGCGCCAAAGCTGGCACGGACGGCGCCGGTTTTTGCGCTTCCGATTGCCGCGTGGGCCGTATAGGCGCAATGCCAGCCGCCCCGCACACAGATCTTATACGTGTCATTTAAAATCTGGGAAACATCCACGCTGTCTTTCCCGCTGATGTTGAACGCCACGGTCCCATTGCGCTGTGTGCCTTCCGTCAGGCCGTAAACCGTGACCCGCTCCATATTCAGTGCTGCGGCAATAAACTGGTTTGCCAGCTCTGTTTCCCGGTTCCCGATGGCCTCCGGCGTCTGCCTGCGGATAAAATCAATGCCGCGTCCCATGGCGATAATGGCCGGCGCATTCAGCGTGCCGCACTGCAGTAAGTCCGGCATGGACCGCGGTTGCTCCAGTTCTCCGGAATAGCTGCCTGTTCCGCCGTATAAAACCGGCTCCAAATAAACATCTTCACTGACATACAGGCCGCCTGTCCCCAGGGGCGACAACAATCCCTTATGGCCTGAAAACGCCAACATGTCAATGTGCATGGCTTCCACGTCAATGTCGATACAGCCCGCGCTCTGCGCCGCGTCTACCAAAAACGGGATGTTATGCTTTTTCGCCACCGCCCCGATTTCTGCAATCGGCTGGATGGTTCCGCAGACATTGGAAGCATGGGTGCAGACAATCAATTTTGTGTCCTTTTCAATTGCCGCTTCCACTTCCGCCGGGCTGATCCTTCCAAAAACATCTGCATGCACCATCGTATAATTGCCATACGCATGGACAGGCCGCAGGACGCTGTTGTGCTCCATCTGTGTCACCACCGCGTGGCCTCCTTTTTTTAACAGGCCGCCGATAGCCATATTCAGCGCATAGGTGGCGTTCTGTGTAAACGCAATCCGCTCCGGATTGCTGATATGAAAAAGCGCCGCCAATTTCTCAGCGGTTTCCAGAATACCCATGGCGCCGCGGATGCTGTATGCATGCCCGCCCCGTCCGGCGTTGACGCTGTTAACGGCTGTGTTTTTTACCATGGACACATAAACGCCCAATGGTTTCCGAAAGCTTGTGGCGGCGTTATCCAGATATAGCATTGTAAACCTTCCTCCCGTTGACATAATTTTCCCTGTAGCACCGTTTGATACGGATCCGGTTTGCGTTTGCAATCCTGTAAATTGGTTCTGCGCTGCAAAATGCCGTTTTCACCGAATAAGAGCAGCCGCCATTGTTAAACTCCGACGGCGTGTGGACGACGCGCGCGCTCAAATCCCCTGCCTCCTGCATCTTCCGCGCCAGCCGGCCCGCCGTTGTCACGGATCCAATCACCGCATAGATCATCGTAATCCTCCCTTCCGCCGCCTTCCGGCGGCATAAATCCAGTTATGAAAAGGTGCAGGCCGCCCTTTTGATGTTTGGGAAGCTTTTGTCCTCCAAACACCAACGCCGGGCAATCTGCGCCGCTTATTCTCACATTGCCGTCTTTCAAAATATGTGATACTATAGCATATGCCATGCGCGGTGCATTGGTGAACCCATAAAAAAAGGAACATACCGCGTATGTTCCTCTTCCATGTTAAAATATGCAATATTGTTCCATGTACTGTTCCATGCTCTTCAAAACGCCGCTGTAGTCTGTGCTTTGCGCCAGATACGCGTGAATGTCCTCCACTGTCACGATGGCGTGCACCCGGATGCCATAGTCCTCCATAACCTCCATCACTGCGGTTTTCCCGGCCTTCTGCCCGACTTCACAGCGGTTTACCGAAATGAACATATCCGTCACATCCACCTTTGCCGCGCCCTGCAGCACCGGCATAGTTTCCCGGATGGCGGTCCCGGCGGTGATCACGTCCTCCACAATGACAATGCGGTCGCCGTCCTGGGGCTTATACCCCACCAGGCTGCCGCCCTCGCCGTGATCCTTTGCCTCTTTGCGGTTGAAGAAATAGGGCTTATCCATGTGATAATCTTCCGCCAGGCTGGCCGCCGCCGCGGTTACCAGCGGGATCCCCTTATACGCCGGCCCAAACAGGGCTTCAAAATTGCCGCCGGTCTGTTCCTGGATCAGGTGCGCGTAGAATTTCCCCAAGGCTGCAATTTGCTTTCCTGTCCGGTAATTCCCCGTATTCACGAAATACGGCGTTTTCCGGCCGCTCTTGGTGATAAACTCCCCAAACCGCAGCACGTCTGCACCCATCATAAATTCAATGAACTCTTTTTTTTCCTTCGTTAACACGTCCTGTCCTCCTAATCCCTGAAATACAGCATTTTCAGCTTTTTCAATATCTTTTTTTCCAGCCGCGAAATGTACATCTGGGAAACGTTCCACTCCTGCGCAATTTCCGTCTGGCTCATCTCCTGCACGTACCGCATTTTGATAAATTCCACTTCTTTTTCCTTGAGCGCCTGTATGCAATAGCTGATAAAATCCTTATCTTCAATAGCCATGAACTGGTTGTCCTCGCAGCCCAGCGTCTGGGCCAGGTTCAGCGCACCGTCCGCGTACGCCTCATACTCCAGCGACTTGATAAATTCCGTATCCCCCAAATCATACGCCTCCGCGATGACTTCTTCCGGAATATTCAAAATCCTGCTGATTTCCCCCATGGAAGCCGCGCCGTTTTCCTTGGAACGGCGGACCCGTTCCGCCTTGTAGAACACCTCATAAAGCTTGCGCGGCACCTTGATAAAACTGCCCTTATCGCGGAAATACCGCCGGATTTCCCCCATGACCGTCGGCGTCGCAAAGGTGGGGAAATGCACCCCGCGGTCCGGGTCAAACCGTTCCACCGCCTGCAAAACGCCCATGCAGGCAATTTGATAAATATCGTCATAATCAATCCCGCGGTTGATAAACCGGTGGGACAGGATTTCTGCAATATACAGGTATTGGTTCACCAGCGCATCGCGGATTGCCTTGTCCCCCGTGCGCCTGTATTCCGAAAATAACTCGTACTCCCGGGATCGGGTTGTCTGCCTGGCGAGCGCCATAAGCCAACCCCCTCTCTATGCTTGATAATTTATAATGTAATTCGCTAATTTCACGGCATTTGCAGACCGTATCACATGGACCTGCTCCTCCGCCTCATCCGCCCGGATGGCCCGGACTGCCATATAAAGGCCGTCTGTCGGGATGCCGTATTGCTCAAAAAATGCATTTCCTTCCAAATCCACGGCAAACTCCGTATCCGATCCGCCTTCCTCCATCCATTCAGAAGTGCTGACAAATAACCCGCCTGCCGAACCGGTCTGCAGCAGGCTGTCCAGCTCGGTTTTGGAACACAGGTACAAAAACGTCTCTCCCGCGGCATATTCTGTAGACACCTTAATCTGCATGGCCATCTGATACTGCGCGTCTGTTTGCTCTGTACCGCCTACGTTCAGCAGCTGGAAAAATACGTCCTTTTGGCCATTCCCGTCCGCATCGTCAATCTGCTCCGCCATGGCCGCTTCAACCTGCTCCTGTGCCGTCTCGTCAAAATACTTGTCCCCCACATAGCTCACCGTCAGGTCATAGTCAATCCGGTTGGCACATTGGACGGCCGTCGTGACAATCAAAATCAGGGCGATAAACGCCGACACAAAATACCACTTGTAATACGTCCATATATAATCCCACCAATCCTTGGTAAACTTCGGCGGGATCGTCCCATATTTTTCCATCGCTCTCAATCCTTCACACAGCGTCTTTTTTGTATCTATGTACAGGCAAACCCTCAGCCTGCAATTGGAAACACTCTGATACTGAACGCATTATACCATAATTACAAAGAATAATCAAGTTCTTTTCCCAATGCGGTTGAAAAATGCGTCGTGTGCTTATTTATGCCATAACCGGCTCACCGCCGCCACGCCCGCCCCTGTGCATTAACTGTTTTGGGCTTTATATCCTTCGCCCCAATTCTGCATGGCGTCTAAAACCGGCTTTAGGCTCCGTCCTAACTCCGTCAGGCTATACTCAACCCGCGGCGGCACCTCTGCGTAGACTGTTCGATCCACAAGCCCCTTCTCTTCCATATCGCGCAGCTGCGCAGTCAATACTTTTTGCGATACACTGCCGATGGATTTTTTTAATTCCCCAAACCGTTTTGTCCCGGGCATTAAATCACGCAGAATAAGGACCTTCCATTTATCGCCTATCAGCATGAGTGTCGTTTCCACAGGACAAGCCGGTAATTCCTTTATTTCCTGCATTATTATCGCTCCTTTTCAATAGATTCCATCGGTGACTGTAACACAATGGGATATTTACTTTACAAAGAATCC
>DVND01000071.1 GCA_018714645.1 Candidatus Avimonoglobus intestinipullorum | reverse complement strand
CATTTGTAGTAGAATAAAACAGTAGCACTGTAGCATAGATACAGAAGCAAAATTTTTGTAGTATGGAAGGATGGTAAAAACATGGATGCATTGCAGCAAACACAACTTGTAACAATTATTGCGCTGGTCTTATTTTCCCTGCTGATGATCGGGATCGGCATCTACAGCTGGCGCAAAACCCAAACCATTGACGGGTTTTTATTGGGCGGGCGCAATATCGGCGCGTGGGTTTCGGCTTTTGCATACGGAACCTCTTACTTTTCAGCGGTTATTTTTATCGGATATGCCGGAAAACACGGTTGGTCCATTGGCTTTGCCAGTATGTGGATCGGCGTTGGAAACGCGGTTTTGGGGTGCTTATTGGCGTGGCTGTTATTGGCGCGGCGGACGCGGACGATGACGCATGCGCTCAGTGTAAAAACCATGCCGGAGTTTTTCGAGGCGCGGTATGCCAGCATGCCCATGAAGGTGTTTGCGGCGCTTGTGATTTTTATTTTTCTGGTGCCCTATTCGGCGGCTGTGTACAAGGGCCTGGGCACGATGTTCAACACGATTTTCCCCACGGTTTCGGTGACGGTCTGTATGGCGATTATTGCGGTTTTGACGGCAATATATCTGGTCTTGGGCGGCTATGTAGCGACGGCTTACACGGATTTCGTCCAGGGGCTGATTATGATCTTCGGTGTGTTCGCAATGGTGGTTGCCATTGTGAAGAATCCGGCGGTGGGCGGCTTTTTTGAAGGGTTTCGGCGGATTGAAGCTATTGACCCGCAGCTGGTGAATCCTTGGGGCGGGAGCAATTTTAAATTCTTGTGTACAAACATCCTGCTGACAAGCTTTGGAACCTGGGGCCTGCCGCAAATGGTCAGCAAATTCTATGCCATCAAGGATGGGAAATCCGTTAAAACGGCGACGGTGGTTTCAACGGGCTTTGCCCTGATTATCGGTTGCGGCGCGTATTTTATCGGTTCGCTGGCGCGGCTGATCCTGACCGCGGCGGACAACGTGCCGATGACGGCTGCCGGCGGCGTGGATTTTGACGCGGTGATCCCGACGATGCTGGTGACGGCGCTGGGGGATGTAAACCTGTTTACGACGATTATTCTGGCAGTGATCCTGCTTTTGCTGCTGTCGGCGTCCATGTCGACGCTGGCGTCGGTGGTGCTGACCTCTGCTTCTGCAATTTCCGTGGATTTGATCCCGGTGGTGAAGAAGGACTATCATCCCAAACACCAGATGGGACTGACAAGGGGGCTATGCCTGTTGTTCGTGGTGCTGTCGTTCCTGTTTGCCACGATGAATATTTCGATTATTGTCAATATCATGTCTTTTTCCTGGGGCGTTGTATCGGGCTGTTTCATCGGGCCGTACATCTGGGGGATTTATTCCAAGCGCATCACGAAAGCGGGCGCTTGGAGCGGCATGATTTGCGGGCTGCTAGCCGTGGGGATCCCCACGGCGGTTATCAGCATCATAGACGGCTTCCCGGCTGCGGCGGCGCTGGCGCCGGAGATGGGCGTATTTGCGATGGCGCTGTCCATCATTGTGACGCCCGTGGTGAGCGCATTTACAAAGAAATTCGATAAAAAGCACTTGGAAACAGTTTTCAAGGCCTGAGATAAAAGGAGATAGAGGACCATGTTTTGGAATGAAAAGATTGAGACGATGCCTCGGGAGGAGATGCGGGCGTTGCAGCTGGAGCGGCTACAGCAGACTGTGAAAAACACCTATGAGCGGGTGCCGTTTTACAAGAAGAAGTTTGACGAAATCGGCTTGAAGCCGGAAGATATCAAAACTTTGGAGGATATCCGGAAAATCCCGTTCACTGTGAAAAATGATTTGCGGGACAATTATCCCTTTGGGCTGTTTGGCGTGCCGATGTCCGAGATTGTGCGGATCCACGCGTCCAGCGGTACCACGGGGAAACCAACCACTGTGGGCTACACCCGCAAGGATTTGGACAACTGGTCTGAGTGCATCGCCCGGCTGATCACTATGGCGGGCGGCACCAGGGATGACGTGGTACAGATTTCCTTCGGATACGGCCTGTTTACGGGGGCGTTCGGCCTGCACTACGGCATGGAAAAGGTGGGTGCGGCGGTAATCCCGATTTCCGCCGGGAACACGGAAAAGCAATTGATGATTATGCAGGATTTCAAGCCGACCATCCTCATCAGTACGCCGTCCTATGCGCTGTACATGTCCGAGGTGGCGAAGGAGATGGGCATCACCAAGGAAGACATCAATCTGCGGATTGGGATGTTTGGCGCGGAGGGCCATACGGAGGAGATGCGTCAGGAACTGGAGAAGCGCTGGGGCATCAATGCGACGGAAAACTACGGGTTATCCGAGGTGATGGGGCCGGGCGTGGCCGGCGAGTGCCTGGAGCACACCGGGATGCACATCAACGAAGATTTGTTTATCATTGAAATCATCGACCCGGAGACGGGCGAGCCCGTGCCGGACGGCGAAAAGGGCGAGGTGGTGATCACGCCGCTGCTGAAAGAGGGCATCCCGCTTTTGCGCTACCGCACCAAGGACGTGAGCTGGATCATGACGGATACTTGTCCCTGCGGGCGCACTACACGGCGGCTGCACAAAATCCAGGGCCGGACGGACGACATGCTGATCATCAAGGGCGTGAACGTGTTCCCGTCCCAGGTGGAGGGCGTATTGCTGGGCATCCCGCATATCAGCCCGCAGTACCAGCTGGTGGTTACAAAGAAGGGCTTTGTGGACGATCTGGAGGTCAAGGTGGAATTAGAGGATGCAAGCCTTTTGGAAAATTACAAGGCTTTGGAGGAATTGCGTAAGGATATACAGCATAAGATCCATACCGTGCTGGGCATTATGGTCAAGGTCAGCCTGCTGGAGCCGAAATCCATTGAACGGACGACGGGGAAAGCAAAGCGCGTTGTGGATTTGCGTTGAGAATAGAAAGAAAGGGTATAACAGATATGAAACAGTTATTATTGGGAAACGCCGCGGCTGCCCGGGGGGCATATGAAGCGGGCGTGACGGTGGCGGCGTCCTATCCGGGCACGCCGAGCACCGAAATCACGGAGAGTATTGTACAATATGAGGAAATTTACGCAGAGTGGGCGCCGAATGAGAAGGTCGCCGCAGAGGTGGCAATCGGCGCGTCCATGGCGGGCGCGCGGGCGATGTCCTGCATGAAGCACGTGGGCATGAATGTGATGGCAGACCCGATGTTCACCGCCAGCTATACGGGCGTGAACGGCGGGCTGGTATTCTGCGTGGCGGACGATCCGGGGATGCATTCCTCCCAGAACGAGCAGGATTCCCGTCACTATGCGCGGGCGGCGAAGCTGATGATGCTGGAGCCCGCGGACAGCAGCGAATGTAAGGAATTTACGCGCATGGCATATGCGCTGAGCGAACAGTTTGACACGCCGGTCATCCTGCGGTTGTCTACGCGGATTTCCCACTCCCAGGGGTTGGTGGAACTGCAGGACCGGGAAGAAGTGGCATTGAAGCCCTATGAAAAGAACATCGCTAAGAATGTGATGATGCCGGGAAATGCAATTAAGCGGCATGTGGTCGTGGAGGAGCGGATGCAGAAGCTTTTGGCATTTGCGGAAACCACAGAGCTGAACAAGGTGGAACTCAATAACGATAAAATCGGCGTAATCACCTCCGGTGCGGCGTATATGTACGCAAAGGAAGCCCTGGGCGACCGGGTCAGCTATCTGAAGCTGGGCATGGTGTATCCGCTGCCGGATGTATTAATCCGCGATTTTGCGGCGAAGCATGAAAAAGTGTACGTCATTGAAGAATTGGATCCCGTATTTGAGGAGCACATCAAAGCGTTGGGCGTTGAAGTGATCGGGAAAGAAGCGTTTACGCTGCTGGGCGAATACACGCCGGCCATGATCCGCAAAGCGGTATTCGGGGAGGAAGCGTTTGCCCATGAGACCATCGATGAGGCCATTCCGGTGCGGCCGCCGGTGATGTGCGCAGGCTGCCCGCACCGCGGCACGTTCTATGTGTTGAAAAAGCTGGGCCTGGTGGTTTCGGGCGATATCGGCTGCTATACGCTGGGCGCGGTGGCGCCGCTGGCAAGCGTCGATACCACCGTTTGCATGGGCGCCAGCGTCAGCGGGGCGCTGGGCATGGCAAAGGCCCGCGGCCCGGAATTCAACAAGAAGCTGGTAGCGGTGATCGGCGATTCCACTTTTATGCATTCCGGCATCACGGGGCTGGTGGACATCGTTTATAATAAAGGGAACAACACGGTGATTATCCTGGACAACTCCATCACGGGTATGACGGGGCATCAGGACAATCCCACCACGGGCTATACCATCCGCGGTGAGGAGACCAAGCAGGTGAACCTGGTGGCGCTCTGCAAAGCGGTCGGCGTGGAACGGGTGGTTGTTGCAGACCCGTTTGATTTGAAGCATTTTGAAGAAGTGGTGAAAGCCGAGGTAGAGGCGGAGGAGCCGTCCGTGATTATTGCACAGCGCCCCTGCGCACTGCTGAAAACGGTGAAATACACAGGGCATTGCAAAATTGGCGACAACTGTAAAAAGTGTAAGCTCTGCATGAAACTGGGCTGCCCGGCGATTTCGCAAAAGGGCGATGATGTGGTGATCGACGTCACCCAGTGCAACGGCTGCGGGCTGTGCGTCAACGTTTGTCCGTTCGGCGCAATTTCAAAGGAGGACTGAGCGATGACGAAGAATATTATGATTGTCGGCGTTGGCGGGCAGGGCACCCTCCTGGCCAGCCGGATCTTGGGGAACGTGGTGATCAACGAGGGCTATGACGTAAAGGTGTCCGAGGTGCATGGCATGAGCCAGCGGGGCGGTAGCGTCGTGACCTATGTGAAATACGGGGACGCGGTGTATTCGCCCATCATTGATTTGGGCGAGGCGGATATCATCCTGGCGTTTGAGATGCTGGAGGCGTACCGCGCGTTGCCGTATCTGAAAAAAGGCGGGCGGATGATCGCCAATACGCAGGAGATCGACCCGATGCCGGTGATTACCGGCGCGGCGGAGTATCCGGCGGATATTGAGAAAAAGCTGGCGGAGAAGATCGACCTGGTGCCGGTGGACGCCCTGCGCCTTGCGGAGGAAGCGGGGAACATCAAGGCGGTCAACGTTGCGTTGATCGGCGTTATGGCAAAGAGTACGGACATCCCTTACGAGAAATGGGCGGAGGCCGTCAGGCAGACCGTGCCTGCCAAATTCTTAGACGTGAACTTAAAGGCGTTTGAACTTGGGTATAATTTATAATAAATGGAATAATGATAAAAGGAGATGATTCCCATGCCGATTTACCAGCCGGAAATCGAATGTATGGAACGGAGCGAAATTGAAAAACTGCAGCTGGAGCGGCTCCAGTGGCAGGTGAAGCGGGTGTACGAAAATGTGGCGATGTTCCGGGAGCGGATGGACGCCGCGGGCGTAAAGCCGGAGGACATCAAGGAACTGAAGGACTTGGCGAAGCTGCCCTTTACGACGAAACAGGATTTGCGCGATTATTATCCATACGAACTATTCGCAGTACCCAAAAAGGAGATTGTGCGTATCCAGGCGTCGTCCGGAACGACGGGGCGGCAGATTGTGGCCGGGTATACCCGCAATGATTTGGACAACTGGGCGACCTGCATGGCACGGCAATTGGCTGCGGCGGGGGCGTCGGATGAGGACATCGTGCAGGTGTCCTACGGATATGGGCTGTTTACGGGCGGTTTGGGCGCCCACGGCGGCGCGGAGAAGCTGGGGGCGATGGTGATCCCCACATCTTCGGGCAATACGGAGCGGCAGATCCGGTTTATGTGTGAGCTGGGTTCTACGGTGCTGTGCTGCACGCCGTCCTATGCGATGTATCTGGGCGAGACCGTCCGGGAGATGGGCGTGAAGGACCAGCTGAAATTAAAGGCGGGTATTTTCGGCGCGGAGCCGTGGACAGAGGATATGCGCAAGCAGATCGAAGAAGCGCTGGGAATCCGTGCCCATGATGTGTACGGCCTGACGGAGATCATGGGGCCGGGTGTGTCCTATGAGTGTGCGGAGCAGGCGGGGATGCATGTCTGCGAGGACTTCTTCATCCCGGAAATCATCGACCCTGACACCGGCGCGGTTCTGCCGGAAGGCTCCTTCGGGGAACTGGTATTCACCACCATCGGTAAAGAGGGGATGCCGCTGATCCGCTATCGGACGCGGGATTTATGCTCCTTGAACTATGAGAAGTGCGCCTGCGGCAGAACCTATGTGCGGATGAAGAAGCCCGCGGGGCGTACCGACGATATGCTGATCATCCGCGGCGTGAACGTGTTCCCGTCCCAGATTGAGGAAGTGCTCTTAAAAATCGGCGGGGATGTGACGCCGAATTACCAGATTGTGGTCGACCGGGTGAACAACACCGATACGCTGGACATCAATGTGGAGATGAGCGAGGCGCTGCTGTCCGACGATATGAAGTCGGTGGCGGCTGTGGAGCGCAAAATCGTGGCCCAGCTGCGCAGTACGCTGGGGCTCGGGGCAAACGTGCATCTGGTCAGCCCGAAGAGCATCGCCAGAAGTGAAGGAAAGGCAAAACGTGTCATTGATAACCGCAAGCTGATATAAGCTGTAAAAAGGAGGAATGATCCATGTTAGTGAAGCAAATTTCTGTTTTTGTTGAAAACAAATCCGGCCGACTGGCTGAAATCATCGGCATATTGGGAGCAAACGGTATCGACATCAGCGCGCTCTCTATCGCGGATACGACGGATTTCGGAATCCTGCGCCTGATTGTAAACGACCCGCCGCTGGCGGAAAAGGTGCTGAAGGATAACGGCATGGTCGTCAAGGCGACCGATGTGATTGCGATTGCGGTGGAGGATAAGCCCGGCGGCCTGGCAAAGGCGTTAAAGCTCATCAGCGATGCGCGGATTGAGATTGAGTACATGTATGCGTTTATTGGAAAGAGCGACAACGGCGCGCTGGTGATCGTCCGGGTGAACAAGCCGGATGAGGCGGTTGACATTTTGGAAAACAGCGGCATTTCCATTATTGACGCAAAGGATGTTTACAGGCTGTAATCAAATGGGCAGGCGGGGCGCCTGTCCATTTTTTGTAAATAGGGTTGCAAAATGCGCCGGAATATAGTAAAATAAGAATATCTTTGGGGTAAAATAAATATAAAGACGGGTTAGGTATATATGAAAATTATAGCTGCGACGAAAAATAGAGGAAAAATCCGGGAATTTCAGGCAATCCTTGGAGGATTGGGCGCTGAGATCGTATCCCAGGGGGACGAAGGCATCGATGTGGACGTTGTGGAGACGGGAAACAGCTTTATAGAAAACGCGCTGATAAAAGCGCGGGCGATTGCGATGCTCTGTGACGATGCGGTGCTGGCGGATGATTCGGGGCTTTGCGTGGACGCGCTGGACGGCCGGCCGGGGATTTTCTCCGCGCGGTATGCCGGTGCGGACGCGACGGATGCGGAAAAAATGGAGAAGGTTTTAAAGGAGCTGGAAGGCGAACGGGATCGTTCCGCGAGGTTTGTTTCCGCAGTGGCGCTGATCCTGCCGGACGGCAGGGAGGTTACCGCCCAAGGCGAGGTGCGGGGATATATCACAGAAGGACCCGTTGGGGACGGCGGTTTCGGATATGACCCGATTTTTTACAGCACGGAGTTGGAAAAGACCTTCGGCCAAGCGACGGATGCAGAAAAAAACCGCGTCAGCCACCGGGGGCGTGCGCTGGAGCAGCTCTATGGAAAAATACAGCAAATGATGGGAGAATAAACATGGATATTTTTTATGAGTACATTGTAAAACGGAAAATGGACACGAAGGATTATTTGTTCATTGCAGGCATTGTCCTGCTGGCGCTGCTGCTGACATTTATCTTCACTTTCACGATCGTGGCGCAGTATTTATTCGGCATGTGGCTGCTGCTGGATGCGGCCGCGTGGTGGGGCGCGGTTTTCCTGATCCGCCAGCGCAATCTGGAATTTGAATATATTTTGACGAACAATGAATTGGACATTGATAAAATCATGGCGCGCCAGCGCAGAAAAAGGCTGCTGACCATCAATTTCAAGGAGATTGAAGTGTGCGCCAGGACCCATGATGTGATGTTCAAGCATCAGCTGGAGCGCACAGAGGGGCTGACGGTGATTGACGCTGCCGGGAATCCGGAAGAGGAAAACGTCTATTTCGTGGATTTTTCGGCCGATGGCGCCCGCAAGCGGGTGCTGTTCCAGCCGAATGAGAAGATCATTGAAGCGCTGAAAAAGGTAAACCCGCGGGCGGTCAACGTATGATTTACGGGATCGGGACGGATATTATTGAAATTGAGCGGATCCAAAAGGCCTGCCAAAGGCAGGCTTTTTTGGAGAAGCATTTTTCCGGACGGGAATTGGAGTATTTTGGCATGCACCGGTTCAATGCGCAGACAGTCGCCGGAAGCTTTGCCGCCAAGGAGGCCTTTTCAAAGGCGCTGGGGACTGGCGTCCGCGGTTTTGCTTTGCGGGACGTGGAAGTTTTGCGGGATATCTGGGGAAAGCCCTACATTGAATTTCAAAAGCGGGAATTGCTCGGAGGCAGAACCGTGCATTTGACGATTTCCCATGCAAGGCTATATGCGTGCGCGACAGTTATTATTGAAGAAGGTGAGCACAGATGAAGGCGTGTACCGCCGCGCAGATGCGGCAAATTGACAAAATGGCGGAGGAGCTTGGCGGGATCCCAAGCATTGTGCTGATGGAAAATGCGGCACTGGCTTGTGTTGAGGCGCTGGGCGAGGTGCGCGGGAAGCGGATCGGGATATTCTGCGGCAAAGGGAATAACGGCGGCGATGGGTTTGCCATGGCCAGGCATTTAGTAAACCGAGGCGCGCAGGTCACGGTTTTTTTGGTCTGCGGCAGCGAATTTGCGGGCGACGCCCTGGTGAATTTTGAAATTATTTCCAAGATTGGGATTCCGGTTATTGAAATTGCGGACACGGAATTGCTGCCCTATCAGATCCAACTACAGGACGTGGTTGTGGACGCGGTTTTCGGCACCGGGATGCATGGGTTAATTACAGGCATTCCGGCAGAGGTAATTGCGCTGCTGAACCAATACGCAACATTTATTTTGGCGGTGGATATCCCCAGCGGCGTGCAGGCAGATACGGGAGAACTGTGCGGCGTTGCCGTCAAGGCGGATAAAACCGTAACATTTGCCGCTTATAAAACGGGGATGCTGCTGTATCCCGGGGCAGGCTATGTGGGACAGGTCGTGGTTGCAGATATCTCCATACCTGAATATATTATTAATGGGCAGGAATTGCCCTGCAATGTGCTGGACGCGCAATTGATCCAAAATTGGATGCCGGCGCGGAAGGCGGATTCCCATAAGGGCGACTATGGGAAGGTGTTGATCGTCGGCGGTTCGGAAGGGATGACCGGCGCGCCAACGCTGGCGGCAAGGGCCGCCCTGCGGTGCGGCAGCGGCCTGGTGACGGTGGGGATCCCCGCCGGTTTGAACCCCATCATGGAAGTGAAGCTGACGGAGGCGATGACGCTGCCGCTGGCGGATGAATGCGGGGCATTGTGTATAGCGGCAGCGGAGCGGATTGTTCAAAAAATGAACGGCTGCGACGTGTTGCTGTTTGGGCCCGGGATTGGGCGCGGGCCGGCGGTGCTCCCGATTTTGAAGCAGATCCTTGCAAATGCGAAAATCCCTGTGATTATCGATGCAGATGGGTTGAACGCATTGGCGGGAAACCTGGAGGTGCTGGATGTTTGCAGCTGCAATTTGATTTTTACACCCCATTCTATGGAATTTTCCAGGCTTAGCGGGCATCCGCCGGCGGCCGTTGAGGCGGCCCGGCTTGCAGTTTCCGGGGAATTTGCCCAGGAGCAGGGCGTTACGCTGGTATTGAAGGGCAGCCGGACGGTTGTAACCGCGCCGGATGGGGAGCAGTATGTGAACATCACCGGCAACAGCGGCATGGCCACCGGCGGCAGCGGCGACGTGCTGGCCGGGATGATTGCGGCGTTTGTGGCCCGCGGGCTGGGCGAAACGGAGAGCGCGGCGCTGGCTGTGTACCTGCATGGGCTGGCGGGCGACATCGCCGCGGGAAAAGTTGGAAAAGAGGCGTTAAACGCCGGGGACATCGTGGATTCTATCCCTGATGCCCTGATATTACCTGTGGAATATACGAAATAAATATGCTATAATAAACACATGGAGAAGGTGAAAAAACCAAACGGCTTTTTCCCCGCTGTGTTTATGGTAATAAAAAAACAAATCCCCGCAAGGGGGTTGGACTGGGAAAAAGAAGGAATGGGAATGAATAGCAGGACTTGGGCTGAAATCAATCTGGACGCGCTGGCGCACAATATGCAGAACATCCGCGCGGCCACCGATAAAAACGCCATGGTGATGGCAGTGGTCAAGGCGGACGCTTATGGGCACGGTGTCCTGGAGTGTGCAAAGGTGCTGTTGGAAAACGGCGCCGACCGGCTGGCGGTATCCTGTATGGATGAGGCAATACAGTTGCGGCGTGCGGGGTTTTCGGTGCCGGTATTGATTTTGGGGGCTTTGTTTGAGGATGAAGCCGATGATGCAGTGAAGTATGATATTACGCCGACTGTTTTTTCAAAGGCGTCCGCGAAGCTGCTTTCGGATGCAGCGGTAAAACAGGGAAAAACGGCAAAGGCGCATATCAAAATTGACACGGGCATGGCCCGGATCGGCTATGTGGCGGGGATTGACGATGCGGCGGTGGTCGCGGAGATTTTAGAGATTGCAGCGCTCCCGAATTTGGAGCTTGAAGGGATTTTCACCCATTTTGCCACAGCCGATGAACGGCAGGAGGATTATACGCGGCTCCAGTTTGCCCGGTTTATGAAGCTTTGCAATATGCTGGAGGAGGCCGGCTTGTACATCCCGGTGCGGCACGCGGCGAACTCCGCTGCGGTGATGATGTATCCCGAAATGCATCTGGATATGGTGCGCCCCGGGATCATCCTCTATGGGTTTTACCCTTCCGAGGAGGTTGACCGCACGCGGCTTGCGCTGGAAAAGGTCATGACAGTCAAATCCAGAGTGACGATGGTGAAACAGTTGGGGAAAGAACACGGCGTCAGCTATGGGAAGGAGTACATAACCAGTCGGGATACCAAAATCGCGACGGTCCCGATCGGTTATGCCGATGGATACACAAGGCTGCTGAAAAACAAGGCCAAAATGATCGCAAATGGAAAAATTGTACCCGTTATCGGAAGAATTTGCATGGATCAATGTATGATTGATGTCACTTCTGTCCATAATATAAGTACAGGCGACGAAGTAATCATTTTTGGCACGGATACTATTACAGCAGACGACCTGGCAAAGATGCTGGGCACGATCAGCTATGAAATCATCTGCATGATCGCGAAGCGTATCCCGCGGGTATACTTTAAAAACGGAGAGGCGGTGACGACGTTAAACTATTTAAGCAAACTGTAACAGTATCATAGAAAATTAAAAACGGGGGGCCTGATTGCTTTGTCACAACTAAAAAAGGTCTTTCTCAAGCTTTCGGTGGTGAATGCCGCAAGGAATGCGCGCGCCGTTCATGATTCGATGCAAAAATTCCAGAAGAAGAACATGGAGAGATCACTGAGGAAAGGCTATGAGGAAATGGCTTTACTGAATGTTTCGTTAGCCCAAATGTGTTTAGAGTCCGACAACGACGCGTTGCGGGCCTGTGAGGAAAAACTGACGGAGTGTGAATAGTGGTGATTGTAAAACGAGGAGATATTTATTACGCCGATTTGAGTCCTGTCGTTGGCAGCGAACAGGGGGGCATCCGACCGGTGCTCATCATACAAAATGATATCGGTAATAAATACAGCCCAACTGTGATAGCGGCGGCCATAACATCCCAGATCAACAAGGCGAAGATGCCCACGCATATCGAGCTTGGCGCGAAGGAGTATGGCCTGAACAAGGATTCTGTGATATTACTGGAACAAATCAGGACGATTGATAAAAGGCGGCTTAGGGAAAGGATCGGGCATCTGGACGAGGCGCTGATGGCAAAAGTGAACGATGCGCTGCTGATTAGCTTTGGCCTGGGCAGCTTTTAAAAAAGCCTTTTAAAAGTATAGAGAAGATTTTAGGAGGTTATATAATTGGTTAGAAGAGATACGGCGGCATGTGTACGGTAGCGTACATATGCCAACCCCCGCAGGGTTGAACCTGCGGGGGTTTTTGATATAGATCCGGGATCACGGCGCATTGATGACGAATACGTCTGTTGCTTCGCCGTTTGTAATTTTTGCAAAGGCAAAGTTGATGGGGAGATCTTCATCCACTAAAGTGTCCCAAGGGATGATGTTTCGATCGTCGCCAAGGCAATAACTCTGGGGGATAGTCGATGCGATAATATCTCCCGTTGTACCCGCTGCCAGACGAACATGTTCCGGATAGAAGTAATTATATACGATTACATTTGTTTTGTCAGAAAAATTAATTTCCAAAACGCCGTCCTCTGCGGAACTGTCCCCATAGATGTCTGTATATAAGCCTGTATAATAATCGGA
>DVND01000070.1 GCA_018714645.1 Candidatus Avimonoglobus intestinipullorum | reverse complement strand
TGTTTTTTTGGTTACAAATAAATTTTTATAAATAGACCTCTGCTTCCGCATATGGGGTCATCGCCTCAAGATTTGACCACAGAAATACGGTCATCTTTGCGTCGTCCGGCGTGTTTGTGGGAATAGCAATTACACATGTATACATATCTCCTTCTTTCTGTGCCATGCCTGCTCCATAAAGAACATTACCGCCAAACACCCCAATCACAGGGACAGTGTCCTGTTCTGCCTCAATCTGCATCTGAACTGTCACCGTTTTCCCCTGCATCCCATCAAGGGAAGTAATTTTTTCCATTTGTTCATTCAACACAGTGAACTCCATCACCGCCGCTGCCGGGGTATATACCCGGATATCATCGATATAGCCCACGGACGCCGTCGTCCCAAAACCGATATTTCCGCCGGTCACCGGCATCTCATCCACATATGTGATCAATGTGCTTCCATTCACGGCCACCGCAATCCTACCGTCTATGCAGCAGATTTTAAAATGCTGCCTTGTGCCTTTGCCCGTGTATTCCGGAATATCCGCTGCCGCCAGCATCTCGTCGGCGCCATTCGTGATTTTATGCAGTTGGATGGCGCCGTCTCCCATCCAATAAATTGCATACGTATTTATTTCACCTGCGAAATCCGAACGGTTAAAATAGATATTGACTTTATTCCCTGCGTCTGCTGCTTCATTGGTGCCATCAAACGAAAAAATATAATTCTGGTTCGTCCATTTATGGCCGGTATATACCGCCATACTGTTCATTGCCGACCAGCTCGCCAGTTTCAGCCGCTGTCCGCCGGCGTCTATGGTACAATTCTCTGTTTCCCATCCCGCAGGCATTTCCGCTGCCGGAAAGCGTTCGCTATAATCCTCGTTCTCTTTTTCGCCATCTGACAACACCGCAATTTCGACATGATTAATATACCCATTTGACTGGCTTGCGCCGAAACCGACTGTCCCTCCAAGCAAAGGCGCGCTGTCAGTACAGGACAGGACGGTATTGTGATCCGTCTCATTTTGAAGCGCGATCCGCCCCGCAGGATCGAACCATATTGTAAATTCTTTACCTCCAAAAATGTTGGTTACACCTTTTTCCACAGAAGCCAACACCGTCTCCTGCCCGTCCACCCTTTTTACAAGCGTCACCGCTTTCTGTTCGACGGGAAATTGAACTGCATAATAGTTGTCGGTGTCCTTATAATTAAAATATGCGGTCATGACACTATTCTCATTTTTATTCATATCAACCCTGTTACTGAGGAAAAAATGGAAAGAATACCGGCATCCTTCCCATTGGTAGTTTGCCAAAAACACTTCTCCATCCCCAGGATTGTATTGATCATTATGCCCCAAATGCAGATGCCCGTTTAACATATTGACAGCTCCTGTTGTTTGCCAGTCTGCCGGGACAGCCGTTATTTCCGCCGTATAGGCAGCCTGATAATTTTGATTTATTTTGGGCGCTGTTACTGACACATCGTCAATATACCCGTTTGCGCCGGCAGCCCCAAAAGCAATGCCTCCTGCCTGAACCGGGTTACTGTCATTATACGTTATAATTTCTGTGCTGTCCTGTAAAACGCGGATCGCACCGTTCTTTAAAATAACAGAAAATGTTTTAGAATTCCACAAATCAAAGGTACCGTCTGATTCTTCCAATACCGTTTCTTCGGTATCCGCTGTTTTCTTCACCAGCGCAACATGATCATTTCTGTAAAAGGCCAAAGCATAATACGCCTCCGGCGTATAATTAAAATACGCTTTTATCGGCCCCTTTGCGTCTGCCTGCCGGTTCCGCACTTTAAAGCTGAGGGTATGTTGGAATCGATCCCAGGTATAACCTTCCAGATATACGAACCCATCGGTTACATTGTAATCGCCGGTCCCAAAATGAAGTTCACCGTTTTCCACCTGGGTATTTTTGCTTTCCGCCGTGATGACCCACTCCGCCGGCGCCGTACTGAAATCCTGGCTATAATCCTGATTCGTGCCGGGCGCCCCATAAACGCCTGTCATTCCCGCGCCCGCTGCCACCACAACGGATAAGATTACCGCAAAAATTCTTTTTTTCATTAAACCACTCCTTTATTTTTATATTCCGGGTATTTTTGCAATACCCGGTTTCATTGACTGATCCCATACATACAGCCAAAGTGCGCATCCTTCCGGCAGCGCTGCGGGAATATCCGCCGCCAGCGTATCGCCATGGGCGAACCCCGCCGCCTGCAGCCTGCCACAGCTGTCAAAAACTGAATAAAGCACATTACCATATGTTCCCGCCTGCCTGCGGAAAAGCGTCAGCTCTACTGTGAGCTCCTTCCCTCTGGCTGCATCCAGCGCAGCAGGGACTTCCCGCCCTTCGCTATACACAACGTTGTCAATAAGCACAACCTCCGGCAACGTCATCTGGATATCATCAATATTCACAACGGTATTCACCGCTTCAAAGCCAAAGTAACCGGAGCTCACCGGCATTTCATCCAAAATATCAATGATAACAATGCCATTTCTGTTGATCCGGATGCGCCCATCTTGGTACTCCACCGTATAATTGGCATTTTTATTGGCGCCGCCCGTCTCAGCCACCGCCAGCAGCGCGCTTTCGCCGCCTATAATGCGCCGCAGTTCTGCGCCGCCGGCTTCCCCGCCTGCGAGGCTTAATTGATATGCCGATACCCGGCCGCTATTATCATGATAGTTAAAATACACATTACATATATTGCCCGCTGCATTTCCCTGATTGTTGGCCCGAAATGCCAGCATAAACACATTGTTGTCCAGGCGTACGCCTTTGTAAACCGCTTTGCCTTCCATGCTGCCGCTGATCCATGCACCCAGCTTTAATTCATGGTTATACTGGTTCTGCGCCACCGTGGATACGCCGCTGCATTCCCATGTATCCGGCAATGCTGTAAGTTTTTCAAAATCCTCTGAAAATTCCTCATCTCTGGATTCCAAGAACTCCGCCCGCAGAATGCCGCTCCCATTCGTCCCGATATAAACTGCCCCGTACTCCTGCCGGTCAGCAGTGACAAAGCTCGCTTCATTATAGAGATTTTTCGCCCCTGCGCTGATGTGCCGGAAGCTGGCGCCGTAATCGTCTGACTGGAACACGCCGAAACATCCGTTATAATATCCGCAAAAATACACCGCCGAGGATGTACACCCCGCCCGGCCTTTCCCAAAATCAAAGCCGGTAACGCCGCTGGTCCCGTAAATTTGCTCAAAGTGTTCACCGCCGTCCAGGGACCGGAGCAGCCGCCCTTGCCGGTCCATCCCCCAAAGGGCGCCCGGGCGCCCAAAATCAGACTTGATTGACAAAAGCACATCCTCCGCCGTTTTTGTCCATGATATACCGCTGTCATCACTGCGGTATAGGCCTGTGTCCGTTGCGGCGTAGAAGCGGCTGCCATCTGTTCTGTCTGAGACAATCCTTGCTTTCCATGACCAATATCCCTGATCCAGCCCCGGCGGGAAATCTGTAATCTCTGTCCACACCGTGCCGCCGTCCACACTGCGGTAAGCAGGGCCGCCAATGGTCAGCAAAAGGAGTACGGGAAAACCGTTATCCTGCATCCGGGCCGAAACAGCAATCCTCCCTCCCCGGTACGCCGCGCCGTTTTCATCTTTCGGGAAATTGGGGAACGGGTTCCAGGTGACGCCGTTGTCCAGCGAATAACCTCCATCCCCGGTGGCATTATCCGTTTTAACGCCTACCCGGGCCACAAATTCCGGCGCCTCCTCGCAAAAATCGATGGACGTTGTGCTCATCAGCCGCGGTGCATCATGTACGTTTTCCGGATATGCGTCAAACGCCGTATATCTTGCCCCGTCTGTATCTGCCAGCGCCGTGATCAGCCTTGCGCCGGAGGGCGTGGAAACAGCCCAAAAGGGAACGCTTTCCTCAATTCCTTCCATCGGGTTTGTCCATACCGTATGTCCCGCAGTAATATCCTCCGTCATCCAAATCCCATGCCAATCCCCCAGCATCACCCGCCGGCTGTCCTTCCAGGAGATCGCCACGCAGGACGTGGAACTGGAAAAATATTCATCCCGGAACCAGGGGATTGTGGAATTATGCGTTTCCCGCCGGAACGCATTGTTCCAGGTTTGGCCGCCGTCTGTAGAATAATACAGCGGGAACTTCATAATATTCCCGGTATTGGCCGATATAACTATAAATTGGCCCCGGGCATCCAGCCCGGATATGTAGGAAACGCCGCTTTCTACCGGCAGCATTGAAACGCTGCCTTCCGCATATTTATAGAGTCCGGCGCCGGCCATGTAAAGGGCTCCGTCTGCCACTGCCATCCGGCGGACAGCCGGCGGCGAACCCTGTATTTTCTCACAGTGCTCAGAAGTGATCTTATACACGCCGCCGCTGTAAGACGCAGCATAGAGCGCCGCGCCGTCAAATATCAGGCATCGCACAGGAGAACTTTCAGGTACCCCCGCCACCGCCTGCCAGGTGCCGCCGCCGTCGCTGCTTTTCCACAACCCCCCGGACTCCGTACCCACATAGACCACGTTGGAATCCAAAGGGCTCACTGCAATACATTCTCCAAAAGCACGCAAATCCCCATTTGCAGAAAAAGTCTGTGGGAAGCTGCAGCTGCTCCAGCTAACGCCCCGGTCGTCCGATTTTAAGACATCACAAGGTTGATCGGGATATTTCCCCACCGCCATGTACACCGTATCCGGATCCCCGGGATCCACAGCCAGGCCGGCCACCCCATAAAAGTTTTTTTCGGTAAACTGCTCCGTCATGGAAACCCATTTCCCATTTTCCCAACGGTATGCGCCGCTTACATCTGTCCGGGCATACACCAATTCGGGGTCTGCCGGATGGGTGACAATGCCTGTGATATATCCGCCGCCGCCAAACGGGACGGTAGACCAAGCATATTCCGATTGTGCGCAGCACGTCTGCCCCCAAGCCAGCAACAGGCCCAGCAGTGCGAATTGAATGCATTTGCGCACGCTCATCCCATCACTCCCTTTTGCCATCTTTTTAAAAAACGATCCCTTTATTATATACATAATAAATATTTTCCTGCGTATTATGCTGCACTTGCAGATTCCAGACGGCCTGGATATCCTCTAAGGCCATATAAATGGTACCTGCGGGATTAATCGCCTTCCGGCCCGTATCCATCCCATTCCAGAACACGGCGCCGTCTTTTGTAAGTTCCATCTGGTTTTGCACAATGCCGGAAGCTGCCGATGTAGAAGAAATCTCTACGCTGTACTCCCGCCGTGTTACATACGCCGCCCCCGAGGCGCTGTCCCAGTACACTTCTGCACCCAAATGCTCAAAAAAGCTCCTGACGGGTACGTACAGCACGCCTCCTTGCACAAGGAGCGGCTGGTCTTCTATAAAAGTCCCCTCGGTGCAGACCTGTACGCTGGCAGACTGCTCCGGCTCCCCGGTATCCTCAGAAAATTCCGTTCCAACCGGTGCGCCGTAATAAGCGCCGCTGCCGTCTGTTCCAATATATACCACGCCGAAATGCTGCCTGTCGCCCTCTACAAAATTCGGTGCATTGCCGATCTTACAATTGTCCACATCAATGCGCTCCCAAGTGTTTCCATAATCGACAGAACGGTAAATACCTTCCCGCTGATCCACCGTGGCATAAGCGAATATGGTGGGATCCGACGCCCCCTCCTTTGCTTTTCCAAAACCAAAGCTGACAACGTTGGAAATCCCGCGCAGCTTTTTCATGGTTATCCCGCCATCTGTCGAGCGGTACAGGCCTCCTTCCCCCAAACCGGGCGTATACCACAGTTCATTTGCTTTCCCCGGCGGCGTTTTCATGGTAAAATTCGTGGATTCCCCTTCTACATCGCTGCCCTCTGTCCATGTCGTCCCGCCGTCTTCTGAAATATAAATCAAATTGTTATAGTACATATAAAATTTATCGTGAATCATTTTATCCGCTGTCAGGGTATTGTATTTTCTGTCCCATTTATCAGAACAAACGGAGAAAAATTCTGCATTTTCCGTCCAGGTTTTTCCCATATCCCTGGAAATTTTCAAATTCGCTTCGCTCTGGCCGATAAGAATCGTCGGGAACCCTGTATCTGCATTAATCCCGGAAGATATTGCCACTCTGGCCCCAAGCCCCCCGTTGTCCTCAAACGGGCTTTCATCAAAAGCATTCCAAGTATTGCCGCCATCCAGGGAATAACCGCCGCTGGTTTTTTCGTTATGCGTGATGCCGACCCGAACCACAATCTCCGGCTGTTCCTCGCAAAATGTAATGTCCGTCGTACTCATCAGCCGGGGGCCGCCCCATGTTAATTTGGCGTCCGTAAATTTCCTGCTTTGAAGCTCATAAATGTTATTGATCGGAAAACCGTCGTTATCTGCAACCCCCAGCAGCAAAAAGTTTTCCCCCTCCGGCGGGCATGCCGCCGTATAAGGGCACAGCTCCTCAATCCCACGGATTTTCTGCTGCCATCTGGTCTGCTGTTTTTCCTCTATATTCTGTGTTTCCCAGATACCAAACCAGTCTGAGATCAAAACGTGCTTTTTATCAAAGGGGTCAATGGCTACACAGCAAGTGCTGGAGGAAAAGTTATCATCCTCAAAATATCCGGCCTGCTTGGTAATGCTGAATTTTTCCGTTACATCCCGCCAAGTATCCCCACCGTCCTCAGACAGGAAAACCGGCATCATCATAACATTCCCGGTGTTTGCCACCGCCAAAAGGTAATTTGGATCGTCCGGATAACAGGCCACAGCCTTATAAACCACATCTTTTTGAGGGGAAATGTCCTCCCATTGGCCATCTGCAAATTTGTGAAGCCCTTTTTGGGACGCCACAAATAACACACCATCCTGATTCACTGCCATCCTGGTTGGATTTTGCGGGCTTCCCTCCATTTGTTCCCATGAAGCGCCGTTGTCCGCGCTTTTAAAGACCCCCTGGCCAATCACAGACGCATAAACAGCCAGCGCATGTTCACCCTCCCCCTGCCGGGGGTCGAACACGATGGAACGGATGGCGTTCACGTCAATGTTCTCCACTTTAATATCCTTGGACGTTGTCCAGGATTCCCCGCCGTCATCGCTGCGGTAAAGCCCTTGCCGCCGGGTACCCACATAGATGATGTTGCTGTTATATGGGTCTACCCCAATACATTCCCCATTTTCCCGGTTGGTCAGGTTCGAGCTGGATTTGATATCCAGAATTTTTGTCCAGTTGTCCCCCCGGTCCACGGATTTGTACACACCGCCGGACAGCCACCAGTATTTCCCTGCCACCATATACAATACGTTTTCGTCATTGGGGTCGATGGCGATACCGTCCACACCGTACATATTCTCCTGGGCGCGGCTGAATCCGTTATTCAGCTGCTTCCATTTGTTCAAACTCTTGTCCCAGCGGTACATCCCGCCCACATCCGTCCGGGCATATACCAGCCCTTCCTCCTTTGGATGAAACAAAAGGCCTACCACATATCCGCCGCCGCCCAGCGCAATGTTATCCCACTGATATTCCTCCGCATATACGGCGGTGGTCAGAAGCGAACATAACAGCGCACATAGAATGAAAAGCTTTTTCAACTGCTGTCAATCCTCCTTCTTCAACTGTTCAACACAATCATCTGCACCGGATCGCCCTGGCTCTTTGTAATCATGATCACACGGGAGCAAGCGTCCCCGCCGTCCATATAGCTGACGATATCGCCAATTCCGCCGGCTTTTACCGTAACGGCGCCGTTATCGCTGTAATTCACGGCGGTACAGTCGTATATATTCACAAAATGGTTTTCAATATAAAACGCGCTGCTGTTTTCAAAACGTTCGTAGCTGAGATCCTGGTTTGTCACCGTGATATAGTTCCCGGCCTTATTATATACCCAGCCGTAGAAATATCTTGTACCGTATCCGTTAAATTGGGGCGAGGCATAAGAACTGCCGCTGATTGTCAGCGGATTGCTTATATTCCCCTCTTGGGGCGCGTTGCCGAGAATCGTCGGGAACACGCCGGGCTGGCCTTCCGGATAATCGGGATTGACGCCATCATTGTCAAAAAGTACATATGCTGTTTCTACCAGGCCCGTCTTTTTGGAAACCATGCAGCGGATGATGTCCCCTTTTTCAACCTGCAACGTTTCCGTACCGCAGATACCCTGTGCACGGTCAAAAGCGGTTGTACCGTCGGCCATGACCTCAGCCCTGTATTTAACACTTTTTTCACCATTGGAGCAGGACAGCGTCTGCACAATCTCCCCCGTGTTTGCCACGCCTGTTTCAATGTCGGTAACAATATAATATCCGCCGTCCTCTCCAAACCGGTGCAGGTAATTCGTTATGACGACGCAGGTGGCCAGGATATCGTTATTCCCCATGCAGTAAGCAGTGTAATCATACATCGTGCCGTTGACCATATCGCTTTTCTCCAGCACCTCGCACTGGTCATTGGAAACCCTGTTTTCCGGGATGGAGAAAATATAGGTTCTATCATCAATATAAGCCTGGCCGCCAAAGCATCCCGCCCAGCTTTTATACATCACCTGATTGCCGGCATATGCCTCATAGAACTGGTCCTCCTTGCCCTTCTCATCCAGCGGGCTGGCGAGATAGTTTAGCTCCCCTTCTTCATTTGCCCTGTAAACAACCACGCCCTCATAATTCAAAAAGCGGGATGCGATGTCTTCACGCTTTACATTCCTTTCATTTCCATTTTCATCATAAACCTTGACTTTATCTGCACATTCAAAGTAAGCAATCTCATTATCCCCCGTCAGGATTTTAAAAAACGGTTCTTCAAGATCATTAACCCCGCTTCTTAAGAGATATCCGTATTGAAGCGTCTGCCCGGCTGCGGAAATATACGCCGCGCCGCCAAAGGCATTGAGATATACGGAAACGCTGCTTCCCACAATCGGCAGCGTACCGTTGCAGTACTGCAGATACGCCGTCCCAACCGGCAAGCGCCTGTCTGCAGAACAGATATACTGCCTGTTTTCCTCTTCCCCGGTGCGCATAATAACAAAGGGGTTCAGAATTTCCCGTGAGACAATAATCTCCGTGCTGACGCTGCTGTCCGCAACGGAAAGCACATCATATGCCTTGATATCTGTTTCTGCCAAAACGGTGCCGGCAGTATCCCGGATAACAACATGCTTATTTTCGTCCAAAACCAGCTTTTTGCCGTCGAGCTTATTATACAGGATCCTATTATTCACGTCGTTGTGGCTCACCAAAAAATCGGAATAGGCCTGTATCACTACAAGGTCTACGCTTCCGGCGCCGCTTCTTCTGACCAATGTCACCGACCCATATTCAAACATGAACTCTTCCTGCGTATAATTGCCCAGTACCGCGCCGTTTTTTATCACCAGCGCCGCATCGGACAACACTTCCCGTTTTCCCCGCTGGCCGTCATAATATCGCAGGGCGCCGCCGGAAAACCCGGCCACATCCGCTGCTGCAATTGTTAAAATCTCGCTTTTTTTATCCGGCATGGCAAACCGCAGTTCTTTTTCATCACATATGCGGTAAGCCTCCACAGCATACCCTAACAGATGATCCCCGTTAAAACCGCCGGCACAGAGATAAGTGACCCCATCTATGCACAAATTCCCTTCCCCGACGCCGCCCCGGTCTATCCCGCTATAGGCGTTCGCCGTTACAATCCCGCTGATCTTTTCCAGCTTGAGCACGCTTCTCCCAAATGTTTCATCTCCCGCTTCATAGGAAACCGCACCGTCAGTATACGACATTTCTACCATGGGCAAATCCATCGCATTATACAACAGCCCGGACAGGAATTCCATGCTTGCCGGCGCGCCGCCGGAAAAGGACAATCCTCTGGTGAGCCCTGTTTTTGCCGCGCAGTCCGCATATCCGGCCGGATACCCGCCGGATATGGAAAGCACGGGTTCGTATCCCGCCAGGTCCAAAATCACCTTGACAGCATCGATGCTTTTCAGCACTTCCGTCTGCTCCAGCCCCGGATAAACAGCGATAAGGCTGTTACCCACTGCATTTTCCATGATTTTTGCAAATTCCTTCCCGCTGACGGCTGCTTCATTTGAAATGGAAATACCCTCTAAATAACCCATATTTTTTATAAAGTCATATTTTAATCTGTTATCCGCAGCCGTTTCCTGAGCGCTTGCATTCCATGCAACACCGCAGAAACAGAACACCGCGCACAATAAAAGCGCCGTTGTTTTCCGTATTGATTCCATCTTCTCGATCATCCCCTCACCCGTTTATAAGTTTATGCAGCACCACAGCGCATTGCGCCCTGGTACACGGATCCTTAGGCGCAAATGTCCCGTCGCCCATGCCGTTTAAAGCACCCGCACCGGCTAAAAGCATCACCGCTTCCCGGGCGTAACCGGAAATTTCGCCCTCGTCTGTAAAACGTAATTCCTCCTGCACCACAGGCAGCTGGATCCCTTTATAATCCAAACACCGGGATAGGATTGCCGCCATGTCTTCCCGGGTGACATATGCCTTTTTATCAAATCTGCCGTCTCCCACGCCGTCCACAATGCCGGCAGCCTGCGCTGCATAGATATATTCTGCGCTCCAATCCTCTGCGGTAACATCCGTGAATCCGCTTTGCTCCGCTGCGGGCTCAATTCCAAAAGCCTCAACGGCCAGCTTTACCAGCTCCTCCCGGGTGATATAGTCTGCCGGCCTGTATCTCCCATCCGGGGGCACGGCGATAATCCCTTGCTCCATTAATTCGCGCACCGCCTGTGCCGCCCAGGAATGCTCCTGCATATCTGTCAATATGTATTTGTCCTGTTCAATTTCAGATACAATCTCTTCCCTTCCGGGTTCTTCCGGCTGGCTTGGGAAATATGCACTGCCGCTCCCGCCGGATGATCCCGACCCGGAGGAACCGGTTGTCCCATTAGAAAGCGGCTTATTAATGATTTCCTGCAGCGCCGCTATAGAATCACAGTTTGCATTTTTAATCTGTGAATCCTTATTATGGGAAGAAACATAGCTGCTGAGATCAAGCCGCACATAAGCCGCATTTTTTTCCAAAATCCCGCTGATATGCCCAACGCCGCTTTTGGCGTAATTCCGTACCCCCTCTACGACCGCCGCAGACGCAAAATCCAGATAAAACGCCTCTAACGATGTATATTCATTCCCAAAAAGCGCTTTATGCACATTCTGTATCCCTTCTGCATTAATTTCCCCGCTATACAAGCTGTAAGCTGTGATATTTTTTTCTTTGTCCAGCCCTGTCAATCCCAACTCTTCCGCGTAAATCATATTGCCATCCTGTATCAACAGCTTTTCCAGGCCCTGATTATATCCGCAGAGCAGGCTTTGAATTTTAAGTTCCTTTTGCAATTCTTCATAATCTTCCGGCGTCAGGGAAGCATGCTGCACATATTGCCGCATATGCTCTGCCAGCTCCGTTTTGTCCAGCGCTTTGTACACTTCAGTATTATAGGCAAAAATCCCGCTGTTTTGATCCAATACGGCGATAATGTCCTCTGTTTCCGTCATATCTGCGATGCCGAGGACCGCTTCTGCCGCTGCCTTCATCCCATCGGCGTCCGTATAATAAAATTCACTGCACACAGGCGTGGAAAGGCCCGGGTAAGACAAATACACAGCCATTTCCCCCTGCTGCCCGATAAGCTCTGTGTTCAGAGGGACACGGATTGCAAACGTGCCGCTTTCATCCGTCTTGCCCTCATATTGAAACTGCACACCCATATGGCTTCCGTCCTGTACCGTGTCCAATGTATAACCTGGGTTCAGGATTAACAGGGTATATGTACCGCCTGCACCGGCAGTCCCCGTAATATCCACCGCACCGGCATCCAAATCAAAGGTGCAGGCCAGCTGGGCAGCATATGCCGTACTGCCCAGCAATACGCAAACAAATAGAGATAGTATAAAAATAATTTTTTTCATAGCTCCGCCTTCCTTTAAAATGTACCCGATGGATAAAGGACTTGCATACTTTGAAATCCATCCCATACAAAATACACGAATTTTGCCCCTTTTCCTATCCCGGCCGGAACCGGGATCGCGTCATTGTGCTCCATGGCGCCGTCTGGTTCCACATTGCCTGCATAATACCGAATTGCCAGCGTTTTCCCATCCTCAGCCACTATTGCCACTGTCAATACATAGCTTTGTGCATGTTCCTGCCCGTTATCTAATTTTACGCTGAAATCCACGGTTTCCCCGGCGCATTCATATACATCCTTCACCGGCTCTCCCTGGCAAAACGCCGCTGCCGTCACATTAAATTCCGGCGGGCGTGTTTTGAATGCAAAAACGCTTTCCCCTAAGGGCAGCCCTACGCCATTGCTTCTGGATACCAAACCGGGAGCAAATGTTACAATATATTCCGTTTTCGGCTGCAACGCTTCTGCAAACGTGATATTCAGCACAGCTGCGCTGTTTCCCAATGCCAGCGCATATGCTTCTTCCGGAAGCGCCTGTCCGGCGGCTGTAATGGTGATGTTCTCTTTCACCGCTTCCCTTGGGTCCAATTCCTCGCTGAAAGTGAATGTCAGCCCTGTATCCACCGGCACATCTTCTGCGCCCGCTGGAATATTTGTATCTGTAATCCGCAGATGCAAATCCGTCCCATATCCATTGACGGCCATTTTTTCAAAAGAACCGGAACAGGTATTCAGGCCAATGCCTACCCGGCCATAGCTATTCTCGCCTTCCACGTCAAACAGCGTTGTTTTCGTCCCATTCTTATCGGCCGTCACCGTAATCCTGCCATTGTTATAGGCAATTTCAAAAACAGTGGCCTGATAATTCACCACGTAATTCGCATAAGAAGCGATGGATTTCCGCTCCCCGCCTTCCATTTTATAAAGCTCTACAGGATTATCTTCCTTTGCGCCGCCGATAGATATAGCGTAGTAATCAGAAGAACCTCTATAGTTAAAATACAAAATCATTTTATTGGTAATATCCCCAGACCGGTTATTTAATACAGCAGAATATGTATATTGGTCCCGCCAGCTATACGCATGCAGCACAGCCGTAACGGTCGCGCTGTAATCCGAGGACATCATGCCGTTTTCAATGATTGTCAGGACTTGCGCATTTGTCAGGGACCAGTCGTTGTTGACCTGTTCCATGCTGTATGCATAATCCATATAACCTTCACCCGGTTGCGTATGGAACGTGAACACATATTCCCCATTTTTAAAACCCAGCCCCGTTTCTTCCAGCTGCAGGCCCGGCCCCAACACAATGGAATACGCCGTATCATATGATAACCCTTCCCAGGCTACCGTTAATGTTTCCCCTAGGGCAGATACGGAATACTGTCCTTCAGAAGCCCCTTCCAGTACTATATGCTCCTTCGTGACAGTTTCCGCCTTCAGCGGGCCGTTCATAACAAATGATACCGCCCCCGCCGCGGGTACATTTTGGGCGCCGTTTTCCATGCTGGTGGATTGCACAGATAAATAGTCACCTTCCTCCACAGCATTGTACAGCGTTCCTGAAACGCTTATATTTTTAATGACCGCCTTGCAGAACTGGGTTTTAAACCCTACCAACCCATAGGTCAGCTGTGTATCCTCCACTTGAAAAATATCCGTGGGGATGCCGTTCTTTACGCCTGTGACCCGTATATTCCCATGGTCGTAAACAATGGAAAATTCAGTATCCTGATAATTCACGCTGTAATCGGTAAATGTACCCAACACCGTACTTTTTCCATTGATAACGCTGTATAGGGTAATCACATTGTTACTGGCCGGGGACGTCACTGAAAAATAGTAATGATTCTCTGCGTCCTGATAATTAAAATATACATATACCATATTGCTGGCATCTTGGTTTTTACTGTTTAATGTCAGGGTGTATGTATAATCATCGGCCCATGTCTGGCCTGTATAAAGGGCTTGCACCACCGCATCATAGGCGGTTGTTTCAAAACCGCTGTCTCCGGGGGTGATGTCCCCTCTTTCTTTAACAAACTGCCAGACCTCAGGGACCGTGGCCTGATCATAAACATATCCGCCCTCTTCCGCCAATACGGCGGATAGCGGCAAAATGCAAAGCACCGCCGCCAAAAAAATGCTCATCATCCGTTTTAAAATTGTATTCATACCGACTCCTCCAATTCTCAGCACCGATCCCGCTTATCCCTTTACCGCTCCGGAAGTAAGACCTTTGATAAAATATTTATTCATGCATAGGAACACAATCAGAATCGGAATCAGGGATATGGTCGTTCCGGCCATCATCAGGTTCCAGGATGCTGCCGCCGCGCCTGTAGACTTTAAGGATACAATCCCCACAATCAACGGCGCGCTGTCTTTATTGCCCAGCGTGAATACCATGGGCAGCAGGTAGTCGTTCCAGGAAGCCTGAAAACTCAAAAGCGCCACCGTGGCTAAAATGGGTTTCAGCAACGGCGCAATGATATAAACGAATATCTGAAAAAAATCACATCCGTCAATTTTCGCTGCTTCGTCCATTTCTTTCGGCAGGGACAACACATGCCCCCGCACCAAAAAAATATTGGTGATGTTCACACCGAACACTTTTATTAAGATAATGCCCCACAGGTTCTTGTTGATATGCAGCGCGCTGGCAACCCCCAGCAATGGATACAGTGTGGCGCTTCCGAAAGAAATAAACATTGTGGAGGTAAAAACCGCAAAAATCAGCTTTTTCCCCACAAAATTTCCCCGTGCAAAGGTATAGCCCGCCAGGCTGGATGTAATCACAATCCCCAAAACAGAGAAAAAACATAAATAAATGCTGTTAAAGGTATACCGCTTAAAATTTGCCAGTTCCCACGCCTGCTTATAATTATCCAGCACAGGGTTCTTGGGCAGGATATTGATGCCGAAGGTGAGAATTTCCATATTGCTTTTAAAGGAAGAAGCCACCACATAAAATATCGGAAACAACGTAATCAGCGTAATGACAATCAGTATCATATACTGAAGCGCTGTCCGGATTCCCCTTAAGTACCGCATACAGTTTACTCCTCCTATTCATTCACCGTTGTTGCTTTGCGGGACATCCGCAAATACAGCACAGTGATAATCGCCAATAACACAGACGTCACAACCCCTGCCGCGCAGGCATACCCGATCTGCGGGTCAGCAGTGACAACAGCGTTCATGGGGAAAAACAGCTTTAAAATATAAGACATTACCACCTCTGTCTCCCCGCCGGGCTGGCCGTTTGTCAAAACCAGCACCAGGTCGTTCATCTTAATTCCGGACACAATCGCCAGCATACAGATAATCTGCGCCACCGGCGCCAGCTGTGGGATCGTTACATGGATAAACTGCTGGAATTTATTCGCGCCGTCCAAACGGCTGCACTCATACAACTCCTCCGGTATATTCATCAACCCGGCCATGAAATAGATCATATTTACACCAAATCCCTGCCAGATTGATGCAATCATGATAACAACAATTGCCGTCCACTTGTTTGCAAACCAGTTTACCGGCACATCAATTATATGCGCCGCCTGAAGCAGATGGTTGACAATCCCATCAAAAGAGGAAAACATATACGAAAACGTAATACCAACAATGGCCACACTGATGATATTGGGAACATACAGGCTTAGCCGGAATGCGGATTTCCCCCGGATATTGCCCGAAAGGGCCACCGCCAGAATCAGCGCCAGCGGCAGCTCAATAATCAGCTTCCCGATGGAAATAATAAACGTATTCGCCACACTGTTCCAATAGGATGCGTCTGTAAAAACCCTTGTAAAATTATCAAAGCCCACAAAAATTGCAGTTACAGAGTTATAATCAAACCAGGCATACCGGAGGACCCAGAATATTGGATAAAGGGAAAATACCAAAAAACCAATAACCTGCGGTGCAATCATACAATATGATTGCACCTGCTCTTTTACCCCCGCCCGTTTTTGTTTGATCGGTTTTGCTGTTGTACGGATCTTCGCTGTACTTTTCAAAAAAACACATCCTTTTTGTGATCATTCCGGCAATACATTCTTTTTAAAATCCGGTACCTTAACGGTGGATTCATCAATAGAACCGTCGGCAATCCCTTTTTCCAAAGCTGCATTTGACCGGTCTGTTAAATCCTGTAAGCCTTCGTCCACTGTAAAGCTGCCTGACCAGATTTTGGAATAAACAATATATTCCCCGTCTCCCTCCAGCTTAATCCTGGGCCGCGACGGCATTACATCCTGCTCCTCCAGCAATTCGGCAAATTCCTTCCAGCCCTTCTTGGAACCATCAATAGAGGTTTCCGCAATAATGGATTTATCATAGGGGATATGCTCGCCGGCTTCATACAGCTTCTGTAAAACTTCTTTGCTGTTGAACCACTTGTAAACCTTCGCTATTTTATTCAAATCCTTCTCTTTCGCATCCGCATTGATCGCTACAAAAGGCCCCACACTGTTTTTCGTATTATAGTGTTGAACGCCCTCCAGATACGGGATGTGCGCTACGCCCCAGTCACAATTGGCCACAAACTGTTCGCTGAATACGCCGACGTCCCAGGATGCGCCGATCATCATGCCAACCCTGCCTGCTGCAAACTGCGCCCTTGCCATATCATTGTCCAGCCCTTCTGCCCCAGGGAAGCAGGAACCATCTTCTTTCATACCGACCAGCCATTCAAACGCCGGCTTATAAATGGAATAATCAAACCGGCCGTTGACATAATCATACCCTTCATGGGGCACTGAATTGCTAAACGGCATGATCAAATCAAAACTGAATACAGAATCCCACTTTAAAGGGAAAGCAAACCCATATGTATTTTCCGCTTCATTGGTCAGCCGTTTTGCGTATTCCCGTACCTCGCTCCAGGTTTCCGGCGGCAGGGCGTTTCCTTCTTCATCAACAATCCCCGCTTTTTTAAACAGGTCTTTATTATAAATCAGGCCAAGGGTCGTTACCTTGAACGGGACGTGGTATGTCTTGCCGTCAACAATATTCGTCCCTGTCCTGAGTTCGCCTTCATAGCCAGCTAAAAATTCTTCCATATCCGGCAAATCTTCCAGCGCCAGCAGCTGCCCCTTACCAACCATGGTCTGTACGTCATTCGCTGTAGAAAACATTTCCGGGGCCTGATGGCTTTCCAGCGCCATGTTCAGCACTTGGTTAAAATCGCTGCCATATACTTGGTAATCAATTTGGATGCCTTCCTCTTTCCCGACTGTGTTGTTATAATCCGACACCATTTGCGTTATAACATCCTTGGAATGGGCCTCATTTGTCCAAACCCGGATTACCTCCACATTGGATTCCTCTTTTGCGCAGCCGCCAAAAATACCGGCGCTGACAGCAAGC
>DVND01000069.1 GCA_018714645.1 Candidatus Avimonoglobus intestinipullorum | reverse complement strand
GGAGGACATCCGCACGTTGCAGATACCGCCGAACAGGGACGGGCGCCTGCCCCATGGGTTTATGTACCTGCGCCTACTGGATCTGCGCGGATTTGAGGAAGCGATGCTGGACTTTGCCGAGGAATGTGAAGAATTACAGCTGCTGATTGACAAGGTTGTGGAATACAATTGCCGCCAGGTGGAGGCGGTGCTTCCGACGGCCGGCCGGATCGTCCGCTTTGGCGACGATTTGGGGATGCAGAACGGGCTTGCAATCGGGCCGGAAAAATGGCGCAGATATTTAAAACCGGCCTTTCAGAACATATATGCCCTGGTCAAGGATACAGGCCGCTATGTTTACATGCACACAGACGGCATGATTTATGAAATTATGCCCGATTTGGTGGAATGCGGCGTGGATATGATCAACCCCCAGTTCCGCGCAAACGGGCTGGACAATCTGGAGCGGGTCTGCAAGGGGAAAATCCCGATCAATCTGGATTTAGACCGGCAGCTGTTCCCGTTTGCAACGCCCGCCCAGTTGGATGACCATGTCCGCGAGGCGATAGAACGGTTGTATTTGCCCCAGGGCGGGTTGGGCATCTATTTGGAAATCGGCCAGGAGGTGCCGCTGGAAAATATCGATGCGCTGCTGGAGGCCGTCAGCAAATACCAGTATTATAAGGGTTAAAAATGTTAAATTTTATTTGTATGCATGAAAAGCTTGTCACAAGTGTGGAAGGGTGCTGCGGAACGGTGTTTTGCAGCACCTTTTTTATATGGTTATTCTGTTAGTGGTGCAGGAAAATTAAATACAAAAGTGTATTGACAAACTTTATGGAATGCGCTATTATCCCAAATAAGAAATGGTGGTTTTTACCCAAAAATTGAAACGTTTCAATGACGGCGGGAACTTCGCTGCAAATGATTGGATACAGTATTTTTGGGATGTTTTGAAGAAAAGGGGGGATTTTCGCGTTGTTTTTTCAGTTTGTCAAGCGCTGCGGGCATCGCTGGCAAAAAAATATCAGGGCGGGACAAACCGCCCTGTCTCTGGGAGAATGATATACACCGTTTTTGAAGTATGAAGGAGGCTGAAGATGAAAAAGAAGATTTTAAGCCTGGTGCTGGCGTGTATGATGCTTTTGTTATCAGGAGGCATACCGGCGGTTTTGGCTGCAGAGGAGATTACGGTCGTCCGGGGATTGGAGTTTTATGGGGAAGACGGGCTGCCGGTTGAAACTGTAAAACAGGGGCTGCTGACGGCAAAAATTACCCTGTGGGCGGAAACAGAGCAGGCGCCGACGGCAAAGCTTGTTTTAGTGGGGTATCAGGAAACGGACGGCGTGAAACGGTTATATTCTGTGCATGAATCGGAGGATACGGTATTGGAGCAGGGCGTGGATACGGACCTGTCCGCAGCTGCACAAATTACCCAGGAAGAAATTTCAGGCCGGGTGGAATATAAGGCCATGGTCTGGAAGGGAGGATATGTTGGAGAGATGGGATTTTAAAAGTTTAGGAGCGTCCGGCGAACGCCTTACGTTCACATTGTCTCCTGAATTTGCCCGGGTGACGCTGAAGGACAAGGAGGGAACCCAGATTTATCCAAACGATGGGGTCTATACTTTAGAAGATGGAAAAACATATACATATTTAGTGGAAAACATCGGCTATGACAGCGTTTCGGGAGAAATTACCGGCGGGCAGGAGCAGCATTTGGATATTGCCCTTGAGCCGGCGGCAACAGAAGCGGGCAGGCTGCGCATCACAACGCCGGAATCCACGGCGCTGAACGAACTGGAACCCGTCCAGCTCAATGCGCTGGTAGAACCGCTGCCTGCGGGAAACAGGGAAATTACGTGATCCATCAAGCTGGGCGATGAAGATAAGGTTGAGCTGCGGGTACCGGATTCACAGGCGGATGGATTTAAAAATGAAGTACATGTCAAGCCCGGCGTGACCAGCGGAGAGGCGACATTTGTCGCAACCCGGGTAGGCACCGGAGAAACACAGGAGATCACGCTGCAAATTAAAGAAGCAGTGCGGACGGTATCACTGACAGGGCTGGCGGCCAAAGGGGGCAGCAGCCTGCCGGGGCAGGGAGACGATAAGCCCACCGGGAACCTGAATGTGGGGACCAAATATGTGACCAATTGGAGCGTGTGGACAGACTATATATATTGGTCTGCGGTCATCCCAAAGGATGGGATTGATTATAAAGTCCGGATGAATTATTCCGCATTAAATCCGGTTGACGGCGCATATGTGATTTTAAAAATCAAGGAAATCCTGAGCACAGAGACGGGAGAGGACGGCGGTCAGCAAGATGATATTATCGGCGATACGATTGTGGAATATCATATCCCAACGCCGAATACCGGAAGCTGGGGGACATATGTAAAGGCATATTCCACAGAGGTAATTGGCGACGCCGGCAAATTGGAGCAGAACAAGCGGTACCGTTTTGAATTGAGCAGGCCGCAAAACAGCAGTGCGGTGAATTTTGATGAAATTATACTGATGCCTGCGGATTATGACCCGGATGCAAAGCCGGAAGGCCCGGAGGCGGTGACAGGCGTACGGACGGACGCCGGAACCGTGGATGCGGACGGAAATGCGTCTGTAAATCTGTATTGGAATGCATACAGCGGCGCGCAGGAATATCAGATTTTTATTGACAATGCTTCAGAGCCGGCAAAAATCGTCGATGCGCAGACGAGACAGGTCAATATTGACGGTCTGACGCAGCATGAAGTATATAAGTTTACCGTCAAGGCGAAGTACGGCATGATGGTCCACTGGGGGCCTTCATCTGCTTTTGGAGGGGAATATACCGGGCGGCAGGTCGGGAAAACAGAGGAAGAATCAATACCGCACTACAGCCGGGCGAATTTCCCGCCTGAACTGATAGAAAGCGGGGCCGCGCCCTCAAACGACACCTATACCACACAGGGGTATGCGGAATGGATTATGAACTATGCAAAGATTCCGCGGGAAATCTATATGACGGCGGCGGAGGAAGAGCTGGATGCAGGGCAGTACGATTTTAAAGAATGGGTGCGGCTCGCAAAGGAAAGCGGCATGCGCTATTTGACGGTCATTACGAAGCATCACGACGGTTTTGCCATTATGGATACCAACGGTGTGGGATACAATATAATTGATCACTCCGCAGGGGGACGCGATGTTTTTGGGGAACTTGTACGGGAATGCCGCAGACAGGGCATGGGAATCGGCGCCTATTATTCCCAGGCGCTGGATTGGCTGAACAACGGCGGCTTGGGGGGCATTCCGGAATTGTCCGGCAATGTTTACACGCTGGATGCCCAGGAAAAATATGTAAACCAGGTGGTGATCCCGCATCTGCAAACGCTGGCAGTGCGGTACAATGTAGATGATATCTGGTGGGATATGGGCGTGAATAGCACCGAAGAATTCCGCTATCGTTCCATGAAGTGCGTACAGGCGCTCCCGGGAGGGGAACGCATGATATTTAACGGACGGTTGTATTCTTCCTTCTCCGGAGCAGACGCAGAGGATTTTTCAACGCCTGAGCAGAATGTTCCCGGCAAGCCGGCGAATGGCGACGGCACAGACTGGGAAGCCTGCATGACGACGAATATCAACTGGGGATATGCGAAATACGACAATTACTGGAAAACGACAGAAGCAACATTGTTCAGAGTAATCAATATCACCAGCAAAGGCGGAAACTTCCTATATAATGTAGGGCCGCATGCCGACGGGAGCCTTCCGCAGGAGTCCACAGACAGGCTGCTCGAAGTGGGAGAATGGCTGCAGGCAAACGGAGAAAGCATTTATGATACAACCCCTGCGCCCTTTACCCAGCGTGTACCGTGGGGGCGGATTACGTGCAAGACAGACCAGGATGGGAATACAACGCTGTATTTAATTGTCACCAAACGGGAATTGATTACCGGTTCCGGTTCAACGACTAAGGTTACGGTGGACGGCGTCACGTATGAGACGGACAACAGAGGCCCCTTCTACACCAATAACGGCGGCCCGGATGGAACCTTTGACGCAATGGATGAGGATGTTTGGCGGGCGGCTTGGCCTACGGACGGGAACATCAGCTTGCCGCAGATGTTTAATGACGCCGGCGAGATCACATCAGTCAGTTGGCTTGACCCGGCCCAGAACACACTGGGGCAATTATCTGTAGGGAACGACCCTGAAAACGGGAATATTGTCATCAGCGGGCTTCCGGCTGCGACGGTTACCGGCGGGGCAGTCAATGAAGCAGGCAACCAATACACCAGTGACCAGGTGGATGTACCGGGTTTGGAAGCGGACGATTATGCAGCGGTAATTAAGCTTACACTGAATGGTGCACCGAATATGGTGCAGCCGCCGAAACCGATCCTCCCGGACGAAAACGGGGATATTACGCTCAATGCCGCCGATGCGGGGCATTTAGAGGGAAATGTGTCCCTTTCCAATAACGGCCCGGGCGGGATCCCGATTTTGGGGAATTTTGGCGCAGGCGGCAATCTGGCGCAGTGGGCCATGGTGGAGATTCCCGAAACGGCGACGTATAAGGTAAAGGCGTATTACCAATCTCCAAACAATACAAACATATCGTACATCACATTTACGGCGGCCCCGGAGGACGGCAGTGCATCCAGGGGCTTTGAAGGTACGATGATCCGTGTGGCTGCGCCGGCGTATGGAACCAATTACCTCCAGACAGGCGGTACGGCGGATCAATCTTCCGGCATCATGGTTGGCGCGCAGGACGCCACAATTACCTTGCCGGCGGGCCGGTATACAATTGAGTTGAAACGCGGCGTTACAGGGAATATCGGAACGTGGTTCAATTTGGCCAATCTTGTGCTTGAAAAACAGGAATAGAGCGGATTTTGGATATAGACAGCAGAATACACTTCTGCTGTCTATATCTATATTATTGAAATGTTTCAATTTTTTTTGGCGAAAAGGGTTGATTTTTCATATACAGCATGTTATAATGCAGCTATTGAAACATTTCAATTTGAGGGGAGTAGAATATGAATCCAACGATTAAAGATGTGGCAAAACAGGCTGGGGTGGCTGTTTCAACAGCTTCTTACGCACTGAACAAAGATGAACGAATCAAAAAGGAAACCCGCGAAAAAATCCTGAAAGTGGCTGAAGAACTGGGGTATTTCCCTTCTACAGCGGCACGGATGATGAAGAAAAAAAATTCCGGTGCAATCGGCGTATTTATTATCAGCCATTCCGGGCCGGTAGTGCCTGTTATTTTGGATAGCCTGGGCAAGAATTTGAAACGTTACAATTATGATATGCTCGTCATATCGGGTTCGGAAAGTTCTTTCAAATTTTTAAAAGAAAAGTACATTGACGGTGCGATCG
>DVND01000068.1 GCA_018714645.1 Candidatus Avimonoglobus intestinipullorum | reverse complement strand
CCGGCGGGGTGAGCGCCTCCAAGACCTTGGAATAAACCTGATCGGGATTTTTCTTGAAATGGGCGGCCATTTTTGCCGCCATATCGCGCCCGCCTGCGTAAAATTGCAGCTCCATCAGCGTTGTCGTCCCGTCAAGAACCTTGCAGACAGCGGCATATTCTTTCTGGTTGAGCGGCAGGATTTCCGCCTGCACGCTTTTTTTCAGGGCCTCCTCTTTGAAAAAGGGGAGCATGAACGCCTCCAGCGGCTCCCGGATGTAGATGGGGATATTGTTTTTGAAAAATTCATTCGCTTCTCGGCCCTTTGGAAGCAGCTCGCAGATCACGGTTTTTTCATCCAGCCGGAACAGGCGCACATGCCCGATGGTCTGGAGATTGTCCAGCGCAATCTGCAAATTTGCAAAATTGATATTGCAGTTTTCAAGGATGATATTCGTCAGCTGGTTATGGGTTACATACCGGTCCGCCGTCGCCAGCGTAAAAAGGATGATATATTGAATCATAATCATATCGTCAATTTCCCGTTTGTATTCCATTTCCATCAGCTCCAAAATTATTTTATATATAGTATAGCATATTTTTCCTAAAAATGATATAATTATTTTTAATTCTATGAAAAAAGGTGAGACGGATGGCAAAATTGACAGCCGCAGAAGAATCGGAACGGCAGGAACGGCTTTGGGAGCCGGAGCGGGAATGGATGGCCAAAGGATATGCGCTGGTGGCAGGCGTGGACGAAGCGGGGCGCGGGCCGCTGGCGGGGCCGGTTTATGCCGCGGCGGTTATCCTCCCGCAGGGCGCCGTCATTGACGGCATCAACGATTCTAAGAAGCTGACGGAAAAAAAGCGGGAAGAATTGTACGGTGTGATTACATCTGTGGCGCTGGACTATTGTATTGCCAGCGTGGATGAAAAAACCATTGACGACATCAATATTTTAAACGCCACATTCCTTGCGATGAACAATGCGGTAAACGGGCTTGGGCACCGGCCGGATTTTGTGCTGATCGACGGCAACTGTATCCGGGGGATGGAGCTGCCGCACGAAACCCTGGTGAAGGGCGATGCGCGCAGCATCAGCATTGCGGCGGCGTCGGTGCTGGCAAAGGTGGCGCGGGACCGATATATTACGGAAATAGGGCGGCAGTATCCGGAATATGGCTTTGAAAAGCACAAAGGCTACGGTACAAAGGCACATTATGAAGCGCTGCAAAAGTACGGTCCGTCGCCGGTGCACCGCCGCACATTTTTAAAGAAATTGGGGAAGCATGATGGAGAAGAAAAAAATTGGTGATTTTGGGGAGTCGGCGGCATGCCGGTACTTGGAAGAGAAGGGATATACAATCCTCGGCCGGAACTACCGTTCCAGATATGGGGAAATAGATATTATTGCCATGGACGGCGCATATATTGTATTTATCGAGGTAAAAACAAGAAAGGGGACGCGGTATGGGAACCCGTCCGAGTATGTGGATGCGCGTAAGCAGGAAAGGCTTGTTAAAACTGCGCTGCAGTATATGGGGGAACAGGACGTCCCGGTGCGGTTTGATGTGCTGGAGGTGTTCTACCGGGAGCGGGGAGGAGCACTGGAATCGACGCGTGTCAACCATATTGAGAATGCCTTTGGAGGTGCGGTATGAAATTTTCGGTTGTTGACACCCATTGCGATACCATCAGTGCGCTGTTAGACCAAAAGAAGCAGTTGTTGAAAAATGATTTGCACATTGACAAGGAGCGTATGGCGGCGTATGCATCTTACACGCAGTTTTTCGCGTGCTTTATTGACCCCGTATACAAAGACTGCGCCTTGTCCAGATGTTTGGATATCATCGATTATTTTTACGCAGAAACAGAAGCGGATATCCAGTTCTGTACGTCCTCCAAGGATTTGCATAAAAAGCGTATCAGCGCGTTTTTGAGTCTGGAGGGGGGAGAACCCATTGACAGCCTGGCGACGCTGCGGGCGCTGTACCGGCTGGGGGTGCGCTGTGCCGCGCTGACGTGGAATTATTCCAACCATATCGCCTCCGGCGTCCTGGAGCCGGATGGGACGCGCGGCCTGACGGATTTTGGGAAAACGGTTGTTGCGGAAATGGAGCGGCTGGGGATGCTGGTGGACGTATCCCACTTGAATGAACAGTCCTTTTGGGATATTGCAAAAATCGCCAAAAAGCCGTTTATTGCGTCCCATTCCAATTCCCGCGCGCTGTGCAGCCATCCGCGCAATCTGACGGACCCGCAGTTTTTGCATATTGTTAAAACAGGCGGATGTGTGGGCGTCAATTTGTATCCGCTGTTTTTAGCCGACAGCGGGCGGGCATCGGTGGCGGACGTGATCGCGCACATTGAGCATTTCATGGCGCTGGGCGGCGGGGACCATATTGGCGTCGGCGCGGATTTCGACGGCGTGGATATGCTCCCGGAAGGGATAGACGGGGTACAGGACGTGGAAAAGATTTTCAACGAGCTGTTGCGGCTGGGGTATCCGGAGGAGGCTGTCCAAAAAATTGCATATAAAAATTTTGAAAGGGTCATTCACATTTGTCTATAAATTTATGAATTATTTTAACAAATTACTTGCATTTTATGGGAAAAAGATGTATTATATATTTATATTTACTTTAAAAATGAATTGTTTATACAATTTTCATGCAAAATAATTTAGGAGGCAGGACACATGATTTCAAAAAAGGCAATGGGGATCAGCCCATCACCAACGTTATCCATCGATTCAAAATTCAAGGAGATGAAGGCCAACGGCGAGGATGTGGTGGGATTCGGCGCGGGCGAGCCGGACTTTGACACGCCGCAGCATATCAAGGACGCGGCTATCGCGGCGATTAACGCGGGCAAGACGAAATATACCCCGGCTGCAGGGACGCTGGCGCTGCGCAAGGCGGTGGCGGATAAGTTCAAACGGGAAAACGGGCTGGACTATAAGCCTTCCAATATTGTGGTTTCCAATGGGGCAAAGCATGCCCTGGTAAATACGTTTATGGCAATTTTGAATCCCGGAGATGAAGTCATCATCCCGGCGCCTTATTGGGTGAGTTATCCGGAGATGGTGAAACTTGCGGACGGCGTGCCGGTTTCAATCCAGACTACAGAAGAAGATGGATTCAAGGTAACTGCAGATGAAATCCGCGCGGCAATCACGGATAAGACGAAAGCGTTGATCCTGAACAGCCCTTCCAACCCGACGGGGATGGTATATACCCGCGAAGAACTGCAGGCCATTGCGGAGGTGGCTGTGGAAAAGAACATCTATGTGGTTTCGGATGAAATTTACGAGCATTTGATTTATGAGGGCGAGCATGTGAGTATTGCTTCTTTTAACGATAAAATCAAGGATTTGACCATTGTGATCAACGGCGTTTCCAAGACCTATGCCATGACGGGCTGGCGGATCGGGTATGCGGCGGCCAATGACGAAATTGCAAAGGCCATGGCAAACATCCAGTCCCACGCGTCTTCAAACCCAAATTCCATTGCGCAGGAGGCGGCTGTCGCGGCGCTGACGGGTGGGGATGAAGAAATTTTGCGGATGAAGCGGCATTTCCAGAAGCGGCGTGATTTTATGGTCGAAATGATCAATTCTATCGACGGTGTTTCCTGTTCCATGCCCCACGGCGCGTTTTATATTATGATGAATATTTCCAAGCTGAAGGGGAAAGAACTGTATGGGACAGTGATTACGTCATCGGACGATTTCGCGGAGCTGTTCCTGAAGGTGGCGAAGGTGGCGGTCGTCCCCGGAAGAGGCTTTGAAGCGGAGGATTTTGTGCGGTGGTCTTATGCGACGAGCATGGATAATATTGTGGAAGGGCTGGAACGTCTGAAAAAATTTCTCAGCGGCAAATATGAATAAAAAGGAATGAAAAACCCTCCTGGTGAATAGGATGTTAGTACTATTACACAGGAGGGTTTTTATTGTGATACACAGTCTTAATCTGAAAAAAACATGGCTTGCCGGCTTGTTGGTTGTCCTCATTGCGGGCGTGTCTGTGGGGGCGATGTACGCGGCAAAGGCGGCGGGGGAGACAGATCAGACGCTTGCGGCGTATTTGGATGGGTATTTCCAATCCGTCCAATCCC
Organism: Candidatus Avimonoglobus intestinipullorum; assembly: GCA_018714645.1. Lineage (GTDB taxonomy): Bacteria > Bacillota > Clostridia > UBA1381 > UBA1381 > Avimonoglobus > Avimonoglobus intestinipullorum. The sequence goes on along the minus strand of DVND01000068.1, from coordinate 342 downwards.
AAAATAACAACATGACGGTTTTCAAAACCGCTTTGGCGGATAATTTCAAACTGTTCCTGGTGATTTTTATCTGTGGTTTTTTCAGGTTGGGTGTGATTGGGGCGGCTGCGTGTGTGGGGGTCAAAGGATTTATTTCCGGTTTTACAACCGCGGCGCTGGTAAAATACTATGGGGCAAAGGGGTTGCTTGTAAATTTGTGCGGCCTGCCAGCGACACTGCTGTTGTTTCCTGTATTGATTTTTTTCGCAGTGCAATCCGCAGGATTTGCTTTTGCCAGAGAAAAGTGGAACAAATCCAGCGTCGGCAGGTACCTTCTGCTGTCCCTGGTCTGTCTCACTATAT
>DVND01000067.1 GCA_018714645.1 Candidatus Avimonoglobus intestinipullorum | reverse complement strand
TAGGAGAAAATAAAAATGAAAAAATATTTTTCAATCGGGGAAGCTGCAAGGGCCGTCCATACAACAAGCGAAACCCTGCGGCATTATGACCGCATCGGATTAGTGAAACCGAGCAAAAAAGACGAATGGACCAAGTACCGCTATTATACCGAGCAGGACATTGTCCGGCTGAACACGGTACGGGCTTTGCAACTGATGGACTTGTCTCTGCAGGAGATCAAAAAGGTTTTAGAATATGACGATCTTGAAAAAATTGTGGATTTTTTAGCGGAAGCAGAAAAAAAGGCGGATGAAAAAATAACAGCACTCCAGTATAGTAAATCAAAAATCCGGTTGGCAAAAGCGGACTATGAACAAAAATTGCAGGGACAACAAAAGTTTAATCGTACAGTTCTCAAAGATGTTCCGGAACGCGTTATTTTGCTTTCAGATACCTTAGAAGTGCCAACGCTTGATAATCTTTGGAATTATCTCGGCCATTTCTACGATAAAGTGACGCCTGCCTTAAAAGAGCAGTTTTCCTTTGAGGATTTAGCCGGTATTTACACCGAAAATGGAGTATCCAGGCTTTTTGCCGTCTGTACCCGTTATGTGGATATAGACGGCTTAATGGTATTGCCCAAAGGGAAATACCTTTGCGCGAACTGCACGGAAGAACATAGAAAGGATGTATTGGTCGAGTTGATAGATAAAGCCAAAACAGTGTATGGTGTGAATCCGGCATTTACGGTACAACTCATTATTGTATCAGGTATTTTGCAATGGAATTATGAAGTGCAGGTTTATGTTGATGGATGATCTATCTGAACGGCAAAGAACAAGCAGGACAGCATAGCAAAATACCATGCCGTCCTGCAAGAGGAAATTACATCGTTATAAACGTGCGACGTATCCCTTATCCTTTTTTCTGCACCACCTTTGAAAAATTTTTCAATTCTTCCAGGGTGTTCACGCCGTTGCCGTGGGCCATCAATGCGTTTTGCACATCGGGGGACAACCCGTCAAAATACGCCTTCGCCTGCGCGTCTGTTTCCAGCAGGCGATTGATGTTTGCGCTTCTTTTTTCCATTTGTAATCACCTCATGGATAGAATGCGCAGCAGATGTATCAATTATGCAGTTTTTCTGCATATTCCAGATGGATGTGTGGAAAATCCAACGCCAGTTTTTCGATGATTGCGGCTGTATCATCTGTAGAACCGCAGTCGACGACGGTGATTTCCGCGTATGGATTGCGGTATAGCAGCATGCGCAGCGTCGCCTCGATATTGTCTGCCCGGTTTTTGACGGAAAACCGGATTTGCGCCGGTGCGGCGGGACGGTGCAGCACTGTTGAAACAATATCCTTTACAATGGTAATCAGACCAATGACAATACAAACGGAAAATAACGCGGTAATAAAGGCTTCCATAGTTTCAGCTCCTTTATGGAATAAATTACTACTATAGTATGAACCAATGGTGTTTTTTGTGAAAATAGACAACTTTTCGGCGCAGGCGCCCGCCTATTTAGAGGGATATTGTATTGACAAGCCTTTGGATTTTGTATAAAATATACTATATGTTGTAAATAGATGGAATGGAGGGCAATATAATGGGTTTGACATTAACAGAGAAAATCCTGTCGGCGCATCTTGTGGACGGCGAGATGGTCAAGGGGCAGGAGATTGGGATCCGTATCGACCAGACGCTGACGCAGGACGCGACCGGGACGATGGCGTATCTGGAGTTTGAAGCGATGGGCGTGCCGCGTGTGAAAACGGAGCGTTCCGTGGCGTATATCGATCATAATACCTTGCAGAATGGGTTTGAAAATGCAGATGACCACCGGTTTATCGGGAGCGTCTGCAAAAAGCATGGGATTTATTTCTCACGGCCGGGCAATGGTATCTGCCATCAGGTGCATCTGGAACGGTTCGGTGTTCCCGGCAAGACCTTGATTGGCTCCGACAGCCACACGCCCACCGGCGGCGGGCTGGGGATGATTGCCATCGGCGCGGGCGGTATGGACGTGGCAGTCGCCATGGGCGGCGGCGCGTATTATATCACCTGCCCGCAGGTGGTAAAGGTGGAGTTGACCGGGAAATTACAGCCCTGGGTCGCGGCGAAGGACGTGATTTTGGAAGTCCTGCGGCGGCTGTCTGTCAAAGGCGGCGTGGGCAAGGTCATTGAATATGTGGGCGAGGGCGTGAAAACCCTGTCGGTGCCGGAACGTGCGACCATCACCAACATGGGCGCGGAACTGGGTGCAACTACTTCGATTTTCCCATCGGATGAAATTACAAGGCAGTTCTTAAAGGCGCAGGGGCGCGAGCAGGATTATACCCCGCTGGCGGCGGACGCGGATGCGCAGTATGACGCGGTTGTGGAAATCAATTTGTCCGAGCTTGTGCCGATGGCGGCCTGTCCCCATTCTCCTGACAATGTAAAAACGGTGGAAGAAATCGGGCCCATGAAAATTGACCAGGTTTGTATCGGCTCCTGCACCAATTCCTCGTTGATGGACATGATGAAGGTGGCCCATATTTTGAAGGGCAAGACGGTGCATCCGGATGTGTCCCTGTCCATTGCGCCGGGGTCGAAGCAGGTGCTGAACATGCTGGCGAAAAACGGCGCGCTGTCCGTTATGATCGACGCGGGTGCGCGGATTCTGGAAAGCGCCTGCGGGCCGTGTATCGGTATGGGGCAGTCCCCAAACTCCGGCGGGATTTCCCTGCGGACGTTTAACCGCAATTTTGAGGGCCGTTCAGGAACGAAGGATGGGCAGGTGTATCTGGTATCGCCGGAGCTGGCGGCGGCGTCTGCGCTGGCGGGCGTGCTGACCGACCCGCGCACCTTGGGCGATATGCCGGAATTCAAGCTGCCGGAAGTGTTTGACATCAATGACAATATGATTGTTCCGCCTGTGAATGAACAGGACATGGACAGCGTGGAAATCCTGCGCGGGCCGAATATCAAGCCGTTCCCGGTATCGGAGCCGCTGGCGGAAACCATTGACGCGCCGTGCAGCCTGAAGGTGGGGGATAATATCACTACCGACCACATCATGCCGGCGGGTGCGAAGATTCTGCCCTTGCGTTCCAATATCCCTGAAATCTCCAAGCACTGCTTTGCGGTGTGCGACGAGGAGTTCTATAAACGGGCGCTGGAGCTTGGGAAATCCATCATTGTCGGCGGAGCGAATTACGGGCAGGGCTCGTCCAGGGAGCATGCCGCGCTGGCGCCGCTGTATTTGGGTGTGAAAGCGGTATTGGTGAAATCCTTTGCCAGAATCCATATGGCAAATTTAGTGAACGCGGGCATCCTGCCGCTGATGTTTGAAAATGAGGCGGATTACGATAAAATCGACCAGGGCGACGAACTGAAAATTGAACACGTGGCGGAGCAGCTGCGGGCCGGGGATACCATCGAGGTGCAGAATGCCACAAAGGGTTTTACATTTAAGGCGAAGGTTTCCGTTTCCGCGCGGCAGAAGGAAATGCTGTATGCGGGCGGTTTGCTGAATTATACAAAACAAAATTCATAGGAGGCAGATTATGGGATACGATGCAGATATTCAAGCGGCGGCGGAGCATTTCTCCAAGCTGCTGCAGGAGCAAAAAATCAGGATTGAAAAGATGAAAGCGGACAAAGAGTTCGTGGATTATGCGAAGCTGGATAAAATCATCATCGGCGTATGCGGCGGCGACGGGATCGGCCCGGCGATTACCCACGAGGCGCAGCGGATTCTGGAATTTCTGCTGAAAGAGGAAGTTGCAAAAGGCAAAGTGGAATTCAAGGTCATTGACGGGCTGACGATTGAAAACCGCGTCAAGGCGAATAAAGCAATTCCGGACGACGTGCTGGAAGAATTGAAGCAGTGCCATGTAATCCTGAAAGGGCCGACCACGACCCCGCGGGCGGGCGACCCCTGGCCGAATATCGAAAGCGCGAACGTTGCGATGCGCAAGGAGCTGGATTTGTTCGCCAATGTGCGTCCGGTGAAAGTTCCCGAACAGGGCATCGACTGGACGTTCTACCGTGAAAACACCGAGGGCAGCTATGCAGTCGGCTCCAAGGGCGTGCATGTGAATGACGATTTGGCAATCGACTTCACCGTTACCACCCAGGAGGGCTCCGAGCGGATTGCCCGCGCCGCATTTGAATATGCGAAGAAGAACGGGAAAACCCGCGTGACCTGCGTGACAAAAGCAAATGTGGTAAAGACCACGGACGGCAAGTTCCTGAAAATCTGCCAGGAGGTGGCGAAGGACTATCCGGGCATCGAACTGGATGACTGGTACATCGATATCATGACCGCAAAGCTGGTTGACCCCAAGCGGCGCACCCAGTTCCAGGTGGTGGTTTTGCCGAACCTGTACGGCGATATTATCACGGATGAAGCGGCGGAATTCCAGGGCGGCGTCGGAACGGCGGGCAGCGCGAACATCGGGAAGCGGTATGCGATGTTTGAAGCGATCCACGGCAGCGCGCCGCGGATGGTGACGGAAGGGCGCGCGCAGTATGCAGACCCCTGCTCCATCATCCGCGCGGGTGTGATGCTGCTGTCCCATATCGGGTATCAGAAGCAGGCGGATCAATTGGAACGCGCGCTGGATAAGTGCATGTATGAGGAGAAGAAGCTGACCATTACGGGCCGTGACACCGGTTGCACAGGTGCGGAATTTGCGGACTACATTATGGAAACCATTCAAGCGTTATAAAAATAAAAAAGGCTGTAAAAACAGCCTTTTTTATTTTTATTGGATTGCAAACGAAACGTCGTCCAAATCCATGGATTGACTGCCGGAAGCAGTAACTGCAAACGAAATCCGGGCAGAGGTTGCATCAGCGGGTGCAGCAGTGGTGAGCAGCCTGTAGAAGGCAAAGTCGCGGTTGTCGTTTGTCATATCCTGCTGCCGAACCATGATGGTTCCTCCGGGGATTTGCTGCGTGGGAGTAATGAAGGTCACAGTGGCAGTAAAGCCTACCTGTGCGCCCTCGCCTCTGGCAAAGAAGGACGTCTCAAAATAACATCCGCCTGTAATGGGGATGGTTTGGCTCAAATTTGCACCGTCTGACAAATTGACGGAGGAATTGCCCGAATGCACCCGTCCCTGCTGTGTCACCTTAGTCACTTTTGTCTTAGTGGTTGAAGACCAGCCTGTCGGGATGTTTTCTGTAAATGTCTCCATCCCGCCGTTTTGCAGTAATTCGCCTGATGCCTGGCATGGGCAGCTGCATGTTCCGGTCGGCCCTGTTGCACCAGTCGGCCCGGTCGCACCTGTAGCGCCGGTTGGGCCGGTCGCGCCATTCATCCCGGTTGCACCCGTTGCGCCTGTAGGCCCGGTGATCCCATTCGCCCCTGTAGGCCCGGTTACGCCGGTCGGGCCGGTTGCGCCGGTCAAGCCGGTTGCACCCGTTGCGCCGGTTGCGCCTGTGGGCCCCGTTGCACCGTCTGCGCCGGTGTTCCCGGTAGCGCCTGTCGGGCCTGTGATACCGTTGGAGCCGGTTGGGCCGGTCGGGCCGGTTGCACCAGTGGGACCAGTCGGCCCGGTCGCCCCGTCTGCGCCGTCGATACCATCAATGCCGTCGATGCCGTCTAAGCCATCTCTGCCGGCCGGGCCTGTGAGCCCGATTAACCCTTGCGGGCCGGCCTCGCCTGCAGGCCCTGTAGCACCGGTGGCTCCAGTTGCGCCCGTGGCTCCGGTAGGGCCAGTGGGGCCAGTCGGCCCGGTTGCGCCGGCAGTGCCGGTAGGGCCAGTGGGCCCAGTGGGGCCAGTCGGCCCGGTTGCACCGTTTGCACCTGTTGGGCCCGTTGCGCCGGTCGGGCCGGTAATGCCATTCGCGCCGGTCGGCCCGGTATTACCGATAGGGCCGGTAGCGCCAGTAGCGCCTGTCGGGCCGGTCGCGCCTGTCGGCCCTGTGGGACCGGTGGATCCGGTAGGGCCAGTAGGGCCAGTGGGGCCTGTTGTCCCGCTTGAAGGCCCGGTTGGGCCAGTCGCCCCGGTTGCGCCTGTGGCTCCAGTGGCGCCGGTCTGGCCGGCCGCACCAGTGGCGCCCGTTGCGCCGGTTGCACCTGTGGCTCCTCTGCAGCAGCAGTTGCAGCAGCAATTGCGGCGTTTACAGGAATAAGCGGATGCAGAGGCGGGTGCCGCCGCAGGGGGACGATCGTACACATCTAAAAAGTCAAGTGTAACTTTCTTTGGCAATGTGTTCGGATCAAAATCGGAATTTAAGAAATCGTCATACATCATATATATCTCCTCATTTTTGTGGAATATGGGAATAAAAATTCCCTATATATAATATGAATGGTACGCATAGAATGTGCCAATCTTTCTCATGTGTGCATTTTTTCGAGAAAATATAGGCGGTTTTTTGCAACAATGCTGTCATCCGGCTTTTCCTTGCCGGCGCGTTCGTTATAATCATTTGCCTGAACCAGGTCTCCCAGCCGATCGTAGCAGACGCATAGCTGCAAATAGGGGATATATCCATAGCAATCCTGATTGACAAAACCGCCGGCGTGGTCATTTTTATTTCTGGACGCCGCGGTTTCATACCAATAAATTGCTTGCTGATAGCTGCCGCAGTCCAAAAAATGCTTCCCAATGTCGCAGCAGAGCTCGGCCCGCGGCGTATCATACCGGAAGGAGGAAAACAGCGCATCAAGCGCTTCCCGGCGTTTACCAAGCTTGTAGTAGCAGTAAGCCAAGTGCTGGCAGGCGTCAATATTGTTTTCGACCCAGCCGGCGCCGTCGTTCAAAAACGCGTGAAATACTTGAATGGCTCGTTCGTATTGCGCATGATAATACAATTCGCGCGCATAATAAAATTGTTCGCGGGGGCAAAGGGTTTTACCTTCCCGCAGGAGCTTTTCAAAAATGCGCAGGTTCCTGTCCGGGTCGCTGGGATGGAGCTTATGATGGGTGACGGCCACGCCTGAATAGAGGAGGGTTCCGCGGGGTGTAATCACTTCATGGACAGCGCCCTGCCAGACAAACCCTGCTGCCCGCTTCAGGAGCCGTTCCCGGTAGTAGGAAAAGGTGGGCGTACCGTTTGCGTCAAAGCCGGTGTTGTATTTCATCATCACCACGTCCGTATCGGGATCCAAGGTCTGCTTCAATTCCAAAAACCCTGTCCGGTCTTGGTCGGTGATAATGTCATCCGCATCAAGCCACATGCAGTAGTCCATGGAAGCCTTTGAAAAAGCGAAGTTCCGTGCGGCGCTGAAATCGTCGATCCATGGGAAATCGTACAAGTGGTCGGTAAATTTTGCGGCTATTTCTTTTGTGGCGTCTGTGGAGCCGGTATCGGCAATGATGATTTCGTCCACCAAGTCTTGTACAGAAGCCAGGCATCTTGCCAGAACATCTTCTTCATTTTTCACAATCATGCATAAACTGATCGTTACCATAGTGTTCCTCCCCAAAATATGCTTTTAGTAACTTATATGCCCGTAAGTGCGGTTTTGTGCATACGGGATATCGTGCGGATGTTTTCCGGTTGACATATTCGGATATATATGGTACAGTGAGATAAGAAAGGAGCGGTAAAATGCGTATCAGAAAAGAAACAGCAGCGGATTATAAAGCGGTTTATGCATTGGTTGAGGCGGCGTTTCAAACTGCGGAGCATGCGGACGGTGATGAACAGGATTTGGTGGAACGTCTGCGGAAGAGCGCGGCGTTCATACCGGAATTATCGCTGGTGGCGGAAGACGATGGGATCGTTGTCGGATATATCCTGTTCACCAAAAACAAAGTCGGGGATTCTGAACAGCTTACCCTTGCGCCGCTGGCAGTCCTGCCGGGACGGCAGCGGGAAGGGATTGGCGGGAAGCTGATTATGGAAGGGCATCGGATTGCGGAAAATTTAGGATATGCATATTCCATTGTCCTTGGGCATGCCTCGTATTACCCGCGGTTTGGGTATGTGCCGGCAAAGGAATATGGCATCCGCGCCCCTTTTCAGGTGCCGGATGAGCACTTTATGGCATGCAAACTGATGCAAGCTGCTGAGGAAATAGAAGGGGTTTTGCAGTATCCTCCGGAATTTGGCATATAAAAAACAGGCTTTTAGCCTGTTTTTTTGTGTAGCTGCGTCAGTACATGCGCTGTAAAATGATGCAGCGTTTCCTGGGAAGCTTGAAAATGCCTGCCGGCAGAATAACAATGAAGCGCCTGTTGAATTAAGGATGAAAAGGCTGCCGGCAGGTGCCGCATCCCCCACATACCGCCTTGTTCTTTGGAAAGAAGGATGCCTTCCTTCAAATATGCGCATGTGCGGCAAGCGTTTAATATAAAGTATATTGGGTTTTGTGCAATGCGTGCCGCGGCTTCCTCCATATCTGCCCTGATGCTGTTGAGAAAGCACGTTTTTGGAACATCGGCAAAAACATCGGGAATTGCATTTCCGCATAATACCATTCCGGTTTGCCGGAGTACTGTAAAGTGGGCGGCTAAATCCAAATCTGTCCCCTGCATTGCCTGGCA
>DVND01000066.1 GCA_018714645.1 Candidatus Avimonoglobus intestinipullorum | reverse complement strand
GGCTCTTTCAACCGCTCAGACATCTCTCCACAATGCTGACGAAAATTATTATAGCAAAATGGACTATGCTTGTCAAGGCTTTTCGGAAAAATATTATGAAATAAAACGTGTATAATCCAGCCAAAATCCGGAAAGGCTATGCATATCAAAACAACAAAGGAGCGAAGTACCGTGAAAGAACGAAAAACCAAATCAATCGAAAACGGAGGCTTCTACATAGCCTTATGTGCGTGTATATTGATCATCGCATTGGTAGGCTATATGAGCAGCCTTTCTTCCAAAGACGAACAGGCGCCCGAACAGCAGCTCGCGGACAATTCCAAAACCGAAGTTTATACCCTTCCAACCATGCAGCCTGCCACAGCGCAGCCCGCAACGCCTCAGCCGGCGCGCACGGCGGCCCCGGCAACAGCAGCGCCGGCCGGCGCCTCTGAACGGGCGGTTTCAAGCACTGTGACCGACGTGGAAGACATCCCCCATCTCATCGCCCCGGTGAAGGGCGAAGTGAAAGTTGAATTTTCCGGCGACCAGTTGGTGTTCAACGACATTGTATCCGACTGGCGCACCCATGACGGCGTAGATTTCACCGCCAATGTCAATGACGACGTCCTCGCCAGCGGCGACGGCGTCATTGAAGATGTCTACTCCGATTCTCTGGGCGATTGCATCCTCATCGACCATCAAAACGGATACAAAACGCTGTATGCAAATTTGGCGGACGTGGGGGATAAAAAGGCCGGAGATGAAGTAAAAAAGGGTGACGTCATCGGTAAAATCGGCGAGACCGCCCTGGCGGACTTCACAAAAGAACCGCACCTGCATTTTGAGGTGTTGGCCGACGGCAAAAACGTCAATCCGCTGGAATATATTGAATAGGATAAAAACTGCGCGGGCCCGCGCAGTTTTTTATTGCAAAAACCGCCTGTATGGTATACAATGGAAGCATAAAATACCTACGGAGGATTCGAATGAAACAGGAATTTTCAAAAAATACATTGAAATATCTGACGCTGCTGGCAACGGACTATCCCACCGTCCAGTCCGTCTGCACAGAACTCATCAATTTACAGGCAATCCTAAACCTCCCTAAAGGGACCGAGCATTTCATGAGCGACCTTCACGGGGAATACGAGGCGTTCTGCCATATTCTCAATAACTGCTCCGGCGTGATCCGCGAAAAAGTGCAGCTGTTGTTCGGGGATACGCTCTCCGAAAAAGACCGTTCCGAGCTGTGCACCCTGATCTATTATCCGGAGGAAAAGCTGGAGCGCATGCAGCAGAAACCGCCAAAGGCCTGGTATAAAACCACCCTCACCCAGCTGATTGAGTTGGCGCGACTGCTCTCCTCAAAATATACCCGTTCCAAGGTGCGCAAAGCCATGCCGCGGGATTACAGCTACATATTGGACGAGCTGCTGCACGCCCAGCCGGACGAGGACAACAACCAATTTGTATATCACGAGAAAATTTTGGACACGCTCATCAGTATCGATAACGGTGATGGATTTATTATCGCCCTGTCCAGCCTGATTAAAAAGCTGGCGGTCGACCGGCTGCACATTGTCGGGGATATTTTTGACCGCGGCGCCCGCCCGGACGCGATTATCGATATGCTTATGGCGCATGGTTCCGTGGATGTTGAATGGGGCAACCACGATATCCTCTGGATGGGGGCGGCAGCGGGCAGCGAGGTATGCATCGCGGCGGTGATCCGCAATAGCCTGTCCTATGGGAATATGGAGGTATTGGAAAGCGGATACGGCATCTCCCTGCGTGCGCTGATGCTTTACGCCGAGCAGCTCTTCCCCATGGAAAAGCCGGAGGCCGCCGCCCTGAAGGAAATTTCCTCCATCATGTTCCGGCTGGAAAGCCAGCTCATCCGCCGCCGGCCGGAACTGAAAATGCGCTCCCATCTTCCCCACATTGACAGCAAGCGCAACAGCGTCACCATTGACGGGCAGGAATATGCATTGATCAACTTCCCGCACAAGACCTTTGATGACGGCGATGCCTTAAACCCCATGGAAAAACAGGTGGTTGCGGAATTGAAAAAAGCGTTTCTGGAAAGCGAGCGTTTGCGGCGGCATGTGGAGTATTTATATGCAAACGGCAGCTTATACCGCTGTTACAACGGGAATCTGCTGTTCCACGGCTGCATTCCTTTGACGGCGCAAGGCGAATTCCTGGAGATGGAATTTAACGGGCGCACTTATTCCGGCAAATCCTACATGGATTACATGGACAAGACCGCCCGCCGGGCCTATTTCAAGCGGGAGCAGGACGCGCTGGACTGCATGTGGTTTTTGTGGTGCGGCGAAAATTCGCCCCTCTGCGGCAGGAAACTCAAAACCTTTGAGCGGGCATACTGCCTGGACAAATCCACCTGGGAGGAACCGCAAAACCCCTATTACGCCTATCACACGGAGGAAGCGGTCTGCCTGCGGATTTTAGAGGCGTTCGGGCTGACTAATAAAAATGCGCATATAATCAACGGGCATACGCCAATCAAGGTGATCCAGGGGGAAAGCCCCATCAAGGCAAACGGCAGGCTGATTGTCATTGACGGCGGCTTCTGCCGCGCTTATCAAAAAACTACAGGCATCGCAGGTTACACGCTGATTTACAATTCCCACGGCCTGCGGATCATGTCCCACCAGGCATTTTCCTCCATTGACGAAGCCCTCTCGGAAAATAAGGACATCCACAGCCAATCGGAAATATTTGAAACGGCAGGGCGCCGTATGATGGTTTCCGACTGCGACAACGGCAAACGGCTCAAAGAAAAAATCAAAGACCTGGAGCAGCTGCTTCAAGCATACAGGCAGGGGATTTTATCCCCGGAACGGTAGGTGATACGGTTGAAAACGTTATTTAGAACGGTGCTCATTGCCATCGGGGCAATTTACATATTGGACGCATTATTTATGTCCGCCGTTGCAAATCTGAATACAGGAAATTTGCTGGCCCTGCTGTTAGGCGCAGTATTATTGATCTATGGCATATTTTTCAACTGGATCAACCGGCATACAGGGCGGGGGTTCCTGAGAATCCTGCGGTATCTGGCCTATGCGGGACTGTGTTTTATCGTGGGCCTGACTGCGTTCCTCTCCATTTATGGGCAGATGGATAATGCGACCTATCAGGAGGACGCGGTGATCGTGCTGGGCGCAGGGCTTTCAGGCGACCAGGTTTCCCTCCCGCTGGCCTACCGGCTTGACAAGGCCGCTGAATATGCTGCGCTGAACCCGGACGCGGTAATCGTTGTCTCGGGTGGACAGGGCTTTCAGGAAACCATCCCCGAAGCAGAGGCCATGGAGGCATACCTGCTTCGAAGCGGCGTGCCGGCGGAGCGGATTATAAAAGAGGATCAATCCCACTCCACCTATGAGAATTTTCAATTCTCAAAAACGCTGCTGGACCAACACTTTGACGGCGCCTATACCACCGCCGTCATTACAAACAATTTTCATATCTTCCGCGCATCTCAACTGGCGCGGGATGCCGGGTTCCACGCAACGCACCTGCATGCGCCCATCCAGTGGTACACCCTGCCGGTCAATTATCTCAGGGAATGCGCCGCCGTTATGAAATATTGGATTTTTCGGACTTAAATTTTAAGAAACCCTTGACAAACCGGATTGGATATGCTATTATATGTTTACTTTATAAGATGCGGGAGTGGCTCAGTGGTAGAGCGTCACCTTGCCAAGGTGAACGTCGCGAGTTCGAATCTCGTCTTCCGCTCCAATCCGGTTTTCCGGTGCAGAAATACCGCGTACCAATCGGTATGCGGTATCTTTCTGGATGAATAATACGGGCGATTAGCTCAGTTGGGAGAGCGCATGCTTCGCATGTATGAGGTCGAGGGTTCGAATCCCTTATCGTCCACCACTTTTTGGAGGCGTAGCTCAGATGGTTAGAGTACTTGCTTGACATGCAAGGGGTCACAGGTTCGATTCCTGCCGCGTCCACCAATAAGAGAACGATAATTTTGATAAAAAATTACCGTTCTTTTTTTACTTAAAGTTCTTAAAACTAAGGGCTTT
>DVND01000007.1 GCA_018714645.1 Candidatus Avimonoglobus intestinipullorum | reverse complement strand
TATCCAACTATGAATTAGGCAGGAGGAACCCGGATTACGAAACCCTGAAAAAATTCGCGGATTTCTATGGCGTCACCACGGACTATCTGTTGGAGCATGATGTTCCTCAAAAAGAAGAAAACGACGCTTTGGAAGAAGACGTCCGTGCAATCGCGCGGGACATGCAGTCCATGACGCCGCAGGACCGCGCCCTGCTGAAAAATTTGGTTAAATCCATGGCTGAGAAAGGAGCAAACATATGATCAGACTGCGCGAACTCAGAACTGCAAGAGGATTGACTTTAGAGGAGGTTGCAGAGCGCCTGGGGCTGCGAAACCAGTATGTGTCCAACTATGAATTGGGCAGGAGGAACCCGGATTACGAAACCCTGAAAAAATTCGCAGATTTCTACGGCGTTACCACGGACTACCTGCTGGAACATGACGTCCCGCCAAAAGAGGAGGATTTTTCGGAAGACATCCGTGCAATCGCGCGGGACATGCAATCCATGACCCCAAGAGACCGCACCCTGGTGAAAGACCTGATCAGATCCATGGCTACAAAGGCGGGGGAGCAGCATGAGGATTCCTGAAAAGCCGCGTTATGCATATGCATGCCAAAAATCGGCGGAATTCCTGCTGGATTCCGGCTCAAATACGCTGCCCCTCAATATCCTGCATGCCGCAAAAAAATACAAATGGGCGTTGACGCCCTATTCCCAGTTGGCGGCGGAACATCACGTCACCATTGGGGAGGTTTGCGGCGCGTTTCAGAGTTATGATGGGTATACGGTGTTTCACAGCGGGAATTACTGCATTGCCTATAATGATTCCCGCCAATTTATTTGCAATAAAAAGAGAATCTATTTCACACTGCTGCATGAATTCGGCCATATTTACCTGCATCACTTCACCGATTTCGACCAGACAATGCTGAACCGCAACGGCCTGTCCGGCCGGGAATATCAGGTGCTGGAGGAAGAGGCAAACTGCTTTGCCCGCAATGTTGCCGCGCCGCCCACGCTTATACAGCATTTACAGGATTATGATCTCACCCGCCTGTCCGAACTGTTTAACCTCTCTTTTACGGCGGCAAAAACCCGGCTGTACACGCTGCACCGGGATGCAAAATATTTTTTGCCGGAGCAAAATTTGAATTTATCAGACCGATTTGACCAATTTTTGAACGGGATGGAATGCGAACAATGCGGGCGGTATTTCGTCAGCCCCGGCAGCAATTTTTGCGTGTTCTGCGGAAGCAAACGCATCAGGCACAGCCGGCAAATCAAAGGCCTGCCCGCGGGAATCAGGCTGAATGCGGACAAGCAGGCCGTAAAATGCGTGAAATGCGGCAACGCCCAAATCAACCCGTCAGATCCGCACTGCAGGTTCTGCGGCACTGCGCTGTATAACGACTGCGCGCCTACCGTCTGCGACGTCAACGGCGCCCCTTTGCTCCAGTTACCGTGCAGCAAAGGGGCGCATCTGGACGGGTACATGCGCTACTGTCCGTATTGCGGCAATGAGACCACTTTTTTACAGGAGCATCTCTTGACTACATAAAAAAGAACGGCAGCGCCGTTCTTTTTTATTCATATACACTTCGTTTCAAAATCCCGATATAGGGCAGGTTCCGATGCTGTTCATTATAATCCAGCCCATACCCGACGACAAATTCATCCGGGATCTGCCTGCCCACGTATTCCACCTCCACATCCGTAACCCGCCGTTCCGGTTTGTCTAGAAACGTGCATATTTTTACGGATTTCGGCTTTCTGGAGCGCAGCAGCTCCTTCAATTTATGCAGCGTGTTGCCGCTGTCAATGATATCCTCAACAATCAGGACGTTTTTCCCCCGCACATCCGTTTCCAAATCCCGCTTGATATTGATAAACCCGCTGGAACTGGATCCGGAACCATAGCTGGACGTCTGCATAAAATCAATGCTGACGGGCATTTCCAGCCGCCGCATCAAATCAGCCGCAAACACCATGCTCCCCTTTAAAATCACAACCAGCAGCAGCGGCTCCCCATGATAATCCCGGTTGATGCGGGCCGCCAGGCTGTCTAACGTATAGACGATTTCCTGCTCATCAATTAAAACCTGTTCAATATCCTGATGGATTTCCTTACAAATCATCGCTCTACTCCCCGTACGCCAGGCATGGCCTTCCACTGAATATCCGTATGTATCATTTTTGCTTTCATCAACGCCGCCAAAACCGGCGCAGTAATTGCACAATCAATGAAATGGTGTACAACCGTCCCCACAAACGCCACTTCTGCCAGCCCAAGGCTTGCGGATGCATTCTCCGGCAAAATTACCGGCGTCATCAAATATACCGCGAGCCCCTCCGCCGCCGCATGCAGCAGCGCCGTCACAACAATAATAACAAAAATATTGACTTTTTTGCTTTTTACCATATAATAGCCTGACAACGCAAAAATAATATGTAACGCCGCCCTGGCAACAACAATCAAATTATTAGGCGCCGGAATGACGAAAAAGAACCCGATACAAGACCCGATAATCGTCATAATTGTCACCCAGGGACTGATAAACATCGCCAGCATCGTTGGAACATGGGAGCCAAGCGTCAGCGAAAACGCCGGGAGCACAAGTTTCACAGGCGAATATGTAATCAACAGCGATAACGCTGTTAAAATCGCCGCCATAACCATATTTTTCGTTGCTTTATTCATTTTTTTCCTCCCACCAAATTTAAAGGTTTAAAAAATTATTTATAATGTCAATCCCATTCGGCGTCAAGCTGGAATGGATATAGAAATTAACCGCATAAATATCCCCGTAGCCGCCGGAGGACAATACATTGCGCACAGCCAATACTTCCCCGGTTTCCGCCCGGGCGATACAATCCAATTCCTGGGGCTTCGTCTCCTCCACCAGCGCCACCGGGCTACCCCTGCACACCTTTACAACGCTTTCCAAACCTTTGAAAACCGGCATATCTGCATCAATCACAGCCCATTCCTGTTTCCCCTCCGCGCATTCCACCGGCGCGCATTCCCCGCCGAACGCACAAATTACACCCTGGTAACCGTCCAAAACACCCAGCAGCGGGATTTGGTTGTCCATCGCAAACTTCACGGCGGAAATCGCGTTTTCACTCGCCTCCGCAATGATAATTTTCTCAATGTTCTCCTCGCCGACGTCACACGATAATACCGCACCCGTCTGCGCGATGAACGCATAAAGCTCTTTGCCGCCCAAATACAATACCATCGGATTTCTCCTTTTCCAAATGAAATCAAGCCTTGAAAAAACAATCGCTTTTTGGTATAATGATGTTATTATATAATAAAATAAAGTATATTTCAAGATGAATTTTATTTTTTATTGGAAAGTTAGGGGCGCAACATGAAAGCATTAATCATATCCGTCAAAGCCGGGTACGGCCACCATTCCACCGGCCAGGCCCTGATTGACTATCTGGAGCAGAAGGGCTTCACCTGCACGATGCTGGACACCTTTGAATACATCAACCCGATTTTGGGGGACTCCATCTCGGATGGGTATTTGTTTTCCACCAAATACCTGCCCGAGGCGTACGGCAAGGTATACGGCATGTTCAACAAACGGGAGGAGCATTATGACAAATACTCCCTGGTATCGGTATTGTCAAAGATCGTATCCCATAAACTGAAGGATTTTGTCACGGCGTTTGGGCCGGACGTGGTCATCGGGACCCACAGCTACGCCTGTATGCTGATGACCTTTATGAAAGAAAAAGGACACATCCAATGCCCCACCTACGGCATCTGTACGGACTTTACCGTCCATCCCTTCTGGGAGAGCACCGACATCGACTACTATGTGACGCCGGATGCATTATTGAACAACCAAATGAACCGCAAGGGCATCCCGACGGAGAAAATCCTGCCGTTCGGCATCCCCATCAAGCAGCAGTTCGCCCAGAAGATGCCAAAGCAGGAAGCGCGGGCACAATTGGGCATCGAGGATAAAATGACCATCCTCGTCATGATGGGCTCCATGGGCTTCGGAAACCTGGAAAAACAGATGGAAAGCATCGACCAGCTAAAGGGGAATTTTCAAGTATTATGCGTCTGCGGCAACAATGCCAAAGGCAAAAAGCAAATCGACAAGCATCAATGGCAGAAAAACATCATCACCTACGGCTTTATCAATAACGTGGACGTCCTGATGGACGCGTCAGACCTCATCATCACCAAGCCGGGCGGCCTGACGACTTCGGAATTCCTGGCAAAGCGCCTGCCTGCTATCATCATGAACCCCATTCCCGGCCAGGAGGACCGCAACATGGAATTCCTCGTCAACAGCGGCGCAGCGGTCATGGTGACGGACACGTTTCCTGTGGACGAGGCGCTGTACGAGCTTTTAAACAACGAATGGCGCATGGAACTGCTGCAAAAAAGCGTGGAAAAGCTGGGCAAACCCCATTCCACAGAGCATCTGTGTGAATTCATCATCGAAGAGTTAAACAAGCTGCACGCGGAAAAAGAACAGGAAATCTACTATATATGAGCGGACATTCTTCCGGGAGGCCTCGGAAGAATTTTTTGTGAGGTGGCGCAATGTACAAGGTCAAAGAACTAATTATTGTGGAAGGCATATATGATAAAATCAAGCTGTCCCGTTTTATCGACGGGATGGTTTTCATCACCAACGGATTCCGCATCATCAAAAATAAAGAGCAGATGCAAACGCTCCATACGCTCGCGCGCCAATCCGGCGCGGCCATCCTGACGGATTCCGACGCAGCCGGGTTTAAAATCCGGAATTTCCTGAAGCAGCAGCTGCAGGACTGCGATGTGAAGCATGCTTACATCCCCGATATCAAGGGGAAGGAAAAACGCAAAACCCAGCCCGGAAAAGAAGGCCTTCTGGGCGTGGAGGGCATCAGCGACGACCTGCTGCTGAAGGCCTTGCGGGACGCGGGCTGTACCATTGACGGGGACAGCACCGCCCGCAGGCCTGCCCGCGCCATCACAAAAGCCGATTTTTATGCGGACGGCCTGACAGGCGGCCCCGACAGCGCTGAAAAGCGCCGGGCCGTCCAGCAGGCATTGGGGCTGCCGGGGAAACTCTCCGCAAACATGCTGTTGGACGTGCTCAACCGCCTGTTCGATCATGAGGAATACACAGAATTTCTCGAAAATCTCCAAAATAATTGATTTTTTTGTAAAAAACTATTGACTTTTAGGCTGCTTTCCTGTAAAATAAACCCTGTTGTAAAGCTGTATCACTTTACAAGAAACGGATGGTGGTACAAATGGGCAAGGATTTATCGGTCAGCGTGCTGCTGGACTTTTACGGCGACCTGCTTACCCCAAAGCAGAAGGACGCGCTGGACCTTTACTATAACCAGGACTTATCGCTGGCGGAAATTGCGGAACACATGGACATCTCCCGGCAGGGCGTGCGGGACTTTATCAAGCGCGGCGAAAAACAGCTGTTTGATTTTGAGGGCGCGCTGGGGCTGGTGCGCCGTTCCAGGCAGGCCGGCAGTGTGATCGGGCGCATGAGCCGCGCGCTGGAGCAAATGAAAGCGCTGAACTCCGGTGCGGACGCCGGCAAATGCATTGGGCAAATCGAAGCCGGCCTGAGCGAACTCAAGGATTTAATCTGAACCAAAGCGGGTGATTCAATGGCATTTGACAGTTTGGGGGATAAACTCCAAAACGTATTTAAAAAGCTCCGCGGCAAGGGCCGCCTGTCGGAAAAAGACATTAAGGACGCGATGCGCGAGGTGAAGCTGGCTTTGCTGGAGGCAGACGTCAACTTTAAAGTCGTCAAAAGCTTTGTGGCGCGCGTTTCCGAAAAAGCGCTGGGGCAGGAAATCATGGAATCTCTGACGCCCGCCCAGCAATTGATAAAAATTGTGCGGGATGAGCTTGTTGCTTTGATGGGCAGCGAAAATGAACAGCTGCACTTTTCCAAAAACCCGCCGACGGTGTACATGCTCTGCGGCCTGCAGGGCGCCGGGAAAACGACGGCTTGTGGGAAATTGTCCTTAAACTTGCGCAAAACTATGGGCAAACGCCCCTTGATGGCCGCCTGCGACGTTTACCGCCCCGCGGCAATCAAGCAGCTCCAGGTCTTGGGCAGCCAGATTGACATCCCGGTGTTTACCATAGAAGGCGAACAAAACCCGGTAAAAATTGCAAAAGAGGCAATCGAACACGCAAAAAAGCACGGGAATGATCCCGTTATCATTGATACCGCCGGGCGGCTGCACATCGACGAGGTGTTGATGGAAGAGCTGCAAAAAATCAAGGCGGAGACCAATCCGGAGGAAATCCTGCTTGTGGTGGACGCCATGACCGGGCAGGACGCGGTCAACGTGGCGGAACATTTCAATTCCCAGCTGGAAGTGACCGGCGTGATCCTCTCCAAGCTGGACGGCGATACCCGCGGCGGCGCGGCGATTTCGGTCAAAGAAGTGACCGGCAAGCCCATTAAATTTGCTTCTGTCGGCGAAAAGCTCTCTGATTTGGAGCCCTTTTATCCCGACCGCATGGCGAGCCGGATTTTGGGCATGGGCGACGTGATGACGCTGATTGACAAGGCGCAGGAAGCCTTTGATGAAAAGGACGCAGCGGACTTGGAGGCCAAAATCAAGCAGCAGACCTTCGATTTGGACGACTTTTTAACCCAGCTGCAGCAAATCAAAAAAATGGGGCCAATCAGCCAGTTAATGGGCATGATCCCCGGCGTGGACAAAAAGGCGCTGGAGGCGATTGACGCTTCCGACAGCGAAAAACGTTTAAAACGCGTGGAGGCGATCATCCAGTCCATGACGGCGGAGGAACGCCAAAAGCCGCAGATTATTGGCGCCAGCCGTAAGGTGCGCATTTCTAAAGGCAGCGGCACCCGGGTGCAGGACGTCAACGAGCTGCTGAAACAGTTTGACCAGATGAAGCAGATGATGAAACAGTTTTCCGGCGGCA
>DVND01000065.1 GCA_018714645.1 Candidatus Avimonoglobus intestinipullorum | reverse complement strand
GTCCGTTATTTTTTCCAACGGGCCGGTATATAGCCGCCAGGCGCCGTTTTTTGTGATTCCAATGATATATATTTCATATTTTTCCAGATTCAAATGCTGTAAAATAGACGTTACCGACAGTCTTGAAATATCGTGCTCCGGCGATTGCCCTCCGAAGATCACACATAATTTTAATTTTTCCAATATGTACACTCCCATCATTTATCATATACCAAATTACCGCGCCGTGCAAGGTCTTATTCATTTTTTTAATTTATGCAGCATGTCTTTGAAATATCCCGGAAGCTCGGACGAAAATTCCATGTATTTCCCTGTCCGCGGATGGACAAAGCCAATGGTTTTCGCGTGCAGCAATTGCCCGTTTAATTTAAATTGATCTTTTTTGCTTCCATATACAGGGTCACCCACAATGCTGTGCCCGATGGAGGCCATATGCACCCGGATTTGGTGGGTACGGCCGGTCTCCAGCGTACATTCCACCAGCGTATATCTGTCATATAGTTCCAGGATGCGGTAATGGGTCACCGCCTCCCGGCCCCCTTGTACAACGGCCATTTTTTTGCGGTCGGCAGGGTTCCTTGCAATCGGCTTGTCCACCGTGCCATCCGCTTTCAGCCGTCCGTTTACCAGCGCTTCATATTTTCTGACGGCCTTGCGCTCCTTCAATTGGGCGGCCAGCGCCAAATGCGCCTCATTGTTTTTCGCAGCCACCAACAAGCCGCTGGTGTCTTTATCAATGCGGTGGACAATGCCGGGCCGTATCACGCCATTGATGGCGGACAGTTCCCCGCCGCAGTGATACAGCAACGCATTGACAAGCGTCCCCGTATAGTTCCCAGCCGCCGGATGCACCACCATTCCCTGCGGTTTATTCACCACAATCAAATCCCGGTCCTCATATACGATGTCCAGCGGGAGATCCTCCGGCACGGCGGCCAAAACCTCCGCCTCCGGCAGGGACAGCGTGAATACGTCGCCCTCCCGCACCTGATAATTTTTTCTGACAGCCTTTCCGTCTGCAAGCACAATCAAGCCGTCCTCTAAAAGCGCGGCAGCGTAAGACCGGGAAATCTCCTCCATATGCGCACTGATGAATTTATCGGCGCGCATGCCACTGTCATGCGCTTGTGCCGTCAGCGTCCTTTTCTCCATCTGTCTCTCCCGCTTCCGTTTCAGCAATTTCAGGTTCCGCCGCTTCAGGGGCCGGCTGTTCTTCCGCCAAAGCTGCCGCCAGCTTTTCCTGTTCTTTTTTGTCAAAAAACAGGATATATATAATCAATAATACAGCGCCAATCGTGATCGCAACATCCGCAATATTAAACACCGGAAAATTTATAAATGTGGTTTCGATAAAATCCACCACGTATCCCCGGAAAATACGGTCTATGACGTTGCCCACAGCCCCGCCGAATAAAAACGCCAGCGATAAAATCAGCAGCTTGTTTTTGGGTTTTTGGGTCAACAAATATACCAAAACCCCAATGCAGAACAATGCGGATATCGCACTCAATAACTCGATGTTGTTTTCCAGTATGGAAAAGGCGGCGCCTGTGTTCTTCACATAGACAAAATCAATCACACCGGGGATTGCCGTAACAATGTCGCTGCCGCTGATGTTCGTAACAACCAGGTATTTCACCCATTGATCCGCGCCGACAATCAGCGCCACTAAAATTACCCATAAAATCATACTGTCCCTCCCAAGCTGATAAATTCCAGCGCCCCCAAAATTTCAGCAGTTGTAACATCCCGGGTTTGTATGACGGTCCCAATGGAAGCCGGCAGGATAAATTTCAATTTCCCTTCCGCCTTTTTCTTGTCCTTCTGCATCAAATCCAGCACCCTGTTTTTATCATTCAGCGCTGTTTTCATGGGGAATCCATACATGGAAAGCACCGCCAAAATACGCGTAAAATCCGCATTGGGCAGCAATCCGCGCCCGCGCGCAATCCAAGACGCGGCAAGCATCCCAAGCCCGACGCATTCCCCATGGGAAAGCGTATAACCCTTATAGCTTTCCACGGCGTGCCCGATGGTGTGTCCAAAGTTCAAAATTGAACGCAAGCCATTTTCAAATTCGTCCTGCATGACCACCTCCGCCTTGATACCGCAGTTTGTTTTCGCCATGGAAATCAGCGTCTTTGGCTCCAATGCTGCGATTGCGTCATGGTTTTGCTCCAGGTATGCAAAAAATGAGGCGTCCCGGATGATCCCGTGTTTGATAACCTCCCCCATCCCGGAGATGAATTCCCGGTTGGGCAGGGTTTTCAGCGTGGAAACATTGATATATACCAGCTTTGGCTGATGAAATGCGCCCAGAATATTTTTTCCGTCTGCAAAATCAATGGCGGTTTTCCCGCCGACGCTGCTGTCGGACTGGCTCAGCAATGTGGTCGGCACCTGCACATACCGGATGCCGCGCATGTAAATGGCGGCGGCAAATCCCGCCATATCCCCCGCGACGCCGCCGCCCAATGCGATGATCATGCTGTTCCGGTCCATTTGGTGCGCAATGCACGCTTCACAGATGTCCAGCACCGTCTGCATCTGCTTCTGGGCCTCCCCGGCCGGAAACACAAATCCCGCTGTGTCATAGCCATTCTGCCTGAGCATTTTCAATACTGCCCTGCCGTAAAGGCCATCCACAGTCGAATCGGTCACAAGCAGCAGCTTTTGGGGCGCCTGGATTGCCACAAGGCAATCCGGCAGCCGCGCAAAATCCTGTTCAAATATAATATCATAGGCTTTTTCGCCCAAGTCCAAATGCAATTGTTCCATATTTTTCATCCTTCTGTACATTTATCTCCTATTGTACCACAACACGCAAAAAAAGAAAAGACATATTTATGTCTTTTCTTAAAAAAACTATTTTGTCAGCTTTTTCACGCAATCCGCGCAGATACCGTCATAACCTTCGATGGTTCCCACCGTTTCGGAATGCACCCAGCACCGGCCGCATTTTTCATATTTGCTCGCTTCCACCAGCACCTTCACCTGTTCACCCGCGAATACGCCTGCCGGCGCATCGTTTGCCGGCAGCACCGCCGCTTTCGAGGTAATGAAGATCTCCGCCAGCTCCGGTTCAATGGCTTTCAGCAATTCATAATTGCCGCCGTCTGCATAAACCGTGATTTCTGCATCCAGCGATTTCCCGATCAGCTTTTCATTCCGCGCCGGCTCCATCGCTTTATTCACGTCATTGCGCACCGCAATGATCTGTTCCCATTTCGCTTCCAATTCCTTATTTTCATATTCCGGATTCACCTGCGGCATGGAAGAAAACATCACGCTTTGCGTATCCTCCCCGGCAAGATGCGGCATGAATTTCCAGATTTCTTCCGCCGTATACGCCAGGACCGGCGCCAGCAGCTTCACTAGTGCATCCAAAATCAGGAACATCGCCGTCTGGGCGCTCCGGCGCTCTTTGGAATCCGCCTTTTCCGTATAGAGGCGCGATTTCAGGATGTCCAGATAGAAATTGCTCAAATCCACAATACAGAAATTCAAAATCGCATTATATAAAATATGGAATTCATAATCCTCATAGGCCTTGATGGTCTTTTCAACCACCTGGTTCAGCTTCAGCAGCGCCCATTTGTCAATTTCAAGCAACTCGTTGTATGCAACGATGTCCTGATTGGGGTTAAAATCATTGATATTGCTCAAAATATACCGCGCCGTGTTGCGGATTTTGCGGTATCCCTCTGACAATTGTTTCAGCGCATCCGGCGACATCCGCATATCTGTGCGGTAATCCGCGGATACAACCCACAGCCGGAGCACGTCCGCGCCAAACTTGTTCATAATTTCCTCCGGCATAATGGCGTTGCCCTTGGATTTGGACATCTTCTTCCCTTCGCCGTCCTGGATCATCCCATGGGTGATAACCGTTTTATACGGTGCAATCCCGTTGGTCGCAACGCTGGTCAAAAGCGAGGACTGGAACCAGCCGCGGTATTGGTCGTTGCCCTCCAGATACAGGTCGGCAGGATACACCAAATCTTCCCGCTGCGCACAAACCGCCGTATGGGACGAACCGGAATCAAACCACACGTCCATGATGTCTTTTTCTTTGGTGAACTGCGTCCCGCCGCATGCAGGGCATGTTGTGCCCCCCGGCAGGATATCCTTTGCATCCAGCTCCCACCAATTATCCGCACCCTGCTCCCGGAACAGCTTGCTGACGGCGACGATTGTTTCATCGTTGATCAGTTCCTTGCCGCAATCCGCGCAGTAGAATATCGGGATTGGCACGCCCCAGGTCCGCTGGCGGGAAATGCACCAATCGCTGCGGTCAACCACCATGCTCGTGATGCGGTCCTCGCCCCATTGGGGGATCCATTTAACGCCCTGTATCGCTTTTACCGCCGCATCCTTGAGCGCATCCACTGAGGCGAACCACTGATCCGCCGCCCGGAAAATAATCGGGTCGTCGCACCGCCAGCAATGGGGATATTGGTGGATGATTTCTTCCACCGCCAACAGATTGTTGGTGGATTTCAATTTCTCTATGATTTTCTCATTGGATTTTTCATAATACAATCCCGCGAATTCGCCGGCCAACTCATTCAACACGCCCTTGTTGTCCACGGGGACGACAATCTCCAGTTGCGGGTATTTTAAGCAGACCTGATAGTCCTCCACGCCGTGTCCGGGCGCAGTGTGGACGCAGCCGGTACCGGCGTCCAGCGTGACGTGGTCACCCAAAATAACCAGGGATTCCCGGTCGATAAAGGGATGCATACAAGTGATCCCTTCCAGCTCCTGCCCGCGGAACCGGCGGATGATTTCATAGCCGCCCTCAACCTTCGCCGCTTTCATCACGGATTCGATCAATTCCGTAGCAAGGACATAAATCTCGCCGTTATCCATCTTCACCAGCGCATATTCAAAGTCCGGGTTCAGGCAAATTGCCACATTGCCGGGCAGCGTCCAGGTCGTGGTTGTCCAAATCACAAAATATACGTTTTCCAACCCTTCAAACAGCCCGTTGTCATTCTTCACGGCAAATTTTACATAGATGGAGTTGGTTTTATCCTCGGCGTATTCAATTTCCGCTTCTGCCAGTGCAGTCTCACAATGCGGGCACCAATACACGGGCTTCAGGCCCTTATAGATCAGGCCTTTTTTGGCCATCTCCCCAAAGATTTCAATTTGTTTTGCAATAAATTCATTTTGAAGCGTCAGATAAGGGTGCTCCCAGTCCCCCAAAACGCCGAGGCGTTTAAATTGGCCCTTTTGATTCTCAATTTGCTTTTGCGCAAATTCACGGCAAGCCTGCCGGAACTTTACAGGGCCGGCCTCATGGCGGTTAATCCCCAGCTTTTTGATGGCCTGCTGTTCGATCGGCAGCCCATGCGTATCCCAGCCGGGTACGTAAGGGACGTAATACCCCTGCAGGTTTTTATAGCGGTTGATGATATCCTTTAAAATCTTGTTCAGCGCATGCCCCGTATGAATGTCGCCGTTCGCATAGGGCGGGCCGTCATGCAAAACAAAGGGCGTTTTCCCTTTGTTCCGTTCTTTCAGCTTACCATATAAATCAATTTCTTCCCAATACTTCAAGGTTTCCGGTTCCCGCTGGGGCAGGTTCCCCCGCATCGGGAACTCCGTTGACGGAAGATTCACCGATTTCGTATAATCCTGACACTTCTCACACATTGTGTTTCGTCCTTTCTGTTCCTAACTTAAAGGATGTCAAAAAACCTGCATTTTTTAACATCCTTCATATTTTACTCTATTTTGTTCAACATTTCAAGTAGTCCGGAGCAAATTCCTTTAATTCTTGTCTTATAGCTTTCCACTTCCATCTTCAGCGACGCCAGCTCGTTTTTCTTTGCCAAAATGTCGGAATTGGTCTGGCTCAGGATGTCCTCGGATTTACTGTGCGCATCGTGGATGATGTTATCCGCCGTCGCGCTGGCGTTTTTCTTGATGTCCTCCGCCGCGGTCTGCGCCAGCATGATGGAATTTTGAAGGGTTTCCTCCATCTTTTTGTATTTTTCCACCTGGTCGCTCAGGGACGCGACCTTATCCTTCAATTCAATATTGTCCTTATAAA
>DVND01000064.1 GCA_018714645.1 Candidatus Avimonoglobus intestinipullorum | reverse complement strand
AACGGGGAACTTTATCAAACCGCTGAACTTTATACCGACGCGGAAATTTCTGTTAACGGAACCAATACGGTAGTTATCCATGACGGTGAAGTCTATATGGAATCGGCGGACTGCCCTGACCAGCTTTGCGTCAAACAGGGGAAAATCCATGATGCAGGGCGGGATATCGTCTGCCTGCCTAACCGGGTCGTAGTCAGCGTTAGCAAAGAAAGCACAGTCGACGCCATATCGGAGTAAACTATGAAAAATAATTATATCACATTTACTGCGCTGGCGGCAGCGCTGGCTTTGGTCTTGGGGTATGTGGAGCATCTGATCCCGCTCCCCATCCCCATTCCCGGCGTGAAGCTCGGCCTTTCCAATCTTGCCGTGCTGTTTATGCTTTACACGGACAGGCGAGCGGCCTGGGTTGTAATGTTTTTAAAAGTCCTGCTTTCCGGCCTGCTTTTCAGCGGGATGTCCGCGTTTCTGTTTTCCTGCGCCGGCGGCATTCTCAGCCTGGCGGCAATGCACGCGTTGCATGCCTCCGGGAAATTCAGCGTGGTCGGCGTCAGCATCGCGGGGGGGATTTTTCACAATGTCGGGCAGATTCTTGCCGCCGGGCTGATCCTGCGCACCGGCAGCGTGTTTTATTATCTGCCGTTTTTAATTGCGGCGGGATTGGTAACCGGCATTATCATCGGCATTATTTGTAAAATTGTACTGGCGCGCGTACATAAGTAGCACATGCATACCATAATTTTTATAAGAAGGGAATATCTATGAACAAAAAAAGCACTGCAATGCTGTTGGCTGGTATTATAACGGCATTATGTCTTACTGCATCCTGCAGCATACGCGAAAACCCCTCAACGGAGACATCTTCCGCTTACACCATCCAGACATTGGACGGTCAGCTTGGAGCACCAAAAGAAGAAATTGTACAGGCATACGGGCTGACAGACGCGGAGGCGGCAGAGGTATCCGAATCCGGCAATCAGGAAGAGTGGCTTATAACGGAACCGGTGTATCTGTTCGATACCGCGGTGGCTCCATGCTTTATTTTTTACAATGATATCATGGCCGGGTATCAATTCCGTACCGATAACCCTCCTGCGGAGGACATGTTGGAAGCATTTGTTTTCGCCGCTTTTGAGGAGCTGAAACGTATTCACGGTGAACCGACCACTTACCCGGGAATGCCAAATACACTGGCACAGCTCAAAGCGGATTTGGAACAAGGGACAATTCAGGCAACGAACAGCTACCGCGAGGAATGGGATATCCCGCTGGATAACCCGGCCATACAGACGCTGGCCTCTGATTCCAATCGGGCCTATGAACGCGCCGGCATGGAGTTAAACATAAATATTGTTGAAAACGGCCCAGCCACGATTACAATCCGCTATTTCCTGATCGGATTTCGTCAATAGGCGTTCCAAAAGACAATATAAGAGGTGATGAAAATGAATGACTGGAATGCAGCACAGTATTTAAAATTTAACAGGGAACGGACGCAGCCGGCAATTGACCTCGTTAACAGGCTCACTATTGCCGCCCCTGAACGGGTGCTGGACATTGGCTGCGGACCGGGCAACAGCACGCAGGTGCTGGCCCGTAAATTCCCAAATGCATTTATTTGCGGCGTGGACAATTCGCCGGACATGATCGAAACGGCAAAACAGAATCTGCCCGGCGTTACATTCTGCCTGCTTGACGCTTCTAAAGACCTGTCTGCTCTGGAACACAATTTCGATATCGTATTTTCCAACGCCTGCATCCAGTGGATTCCAAACCATCCGCAATTAATCCGGGAGATGCTTTCCCTGCTGCGTCCAGGCGGCGAACTGGCAATCCAAACACCCCGCCAAGATGCGTTACAGATTCATAACATCCTGAGACAACTGGCCGCCGGCCCTAAGTGGAGCTCCTATTTCCCGCAGCAGCGCGTATTCTATAACTTGTCTTTAGAGGAATATTTCGATTTGCTTGCAGAAGCCGCCGCAGATTTTACAATCTGGCAAACCACCTACATGCACCGTATGGACGGGTACACGGCAATATTGGAGTGGTACCGCGGCACAGGACTGCGCCCATATTTGAATGCACTGCCGGAAAATCTGCACCAGGAATTTGAACAGGAGTTTCTTGAGCAGCTGCAGCAGTTTTACAGCGTACAAAAAAACGGGCAGATCCTGTTCCCTTTCCCCCGGCTGTTCCTGCTGGCAACTGCAAAATAACGATTGCTGCGGGGTGCATTTATGACGGAATCAGAACTCCTTTGCAATATTAAAACAACCTATCGGCAAATTTTGGGCGACAATTTGACCGGAATTTATATCCACGGCTCATTGGCTTTTGGATGTTTCCATTGGGACACCAGCGACATAGATTTTATTGTGGTTGTAAAAGAAGATTTGGCGCTATCAGCAAAAACGGCGCTGATTACCGCGCTGCTTTCCTTGGATGCATATGCGCCGCCAAAAGGATTTGAGATGAGCGTGGTTTTAGAGTCAGCCTGCAATCCATTCGTATATCCGACGCCATTTG
>DVND01000063.1 GCA_018714645.1 Candidatus Avimonoglobus intestinipullorum | reverse complement strand
CGATTGATAATTTTATGAATATTTTAGGCCCCGTTACCTATGATGTCCCGGATGTGGAGGGGAACGGCAGGGGTATGAATTATGACGACCCGGCCCAGAACCTGCACATCCATTTGAAGCCGGGCGTGCAGGAGCTGACGGGGAACCAGGTGCAGCAGTTTTTGCGGTACCGGAAAAGCAATGACGGCACCACAGACGGCAGCGATATTTCCAGAATTGCCCGGCAGCAGGATTTTGTGAAAGCAGTGATCGACCAGAAAGTGAACATCGGCCTGCTGATGAAGCTGCCGGAAATTTTCCGCCAGATGAGCAAGGAATTGAAAACAAACGTGTCTGTGGGCGACGTGGCGAAATATGCGCGGTATTTGACGGATTTGAAGGGGGAAAACATCAAGACCTATCAGCTCCCGGGGGAGGATCAGTATATTGGCGGCGGCTGGTATTATGTCATGGATGAGGATGCTGCAAAAGAGATGATCAGCCAGGTGTTCGGATATGATGCGTCCGATATTACCACCGATGTGACTGTAACGGGCATTAAGCCCTCCGCGAATACGAAAAAAGCGACCAGCACGCCGGCGGCAACAAAGAAGCCTGCTGCATCAGACCAAAGCACAACACGCAAGACGACGGTAAAGCCCACAAAGACGCCGGTGCCGGATGAGGAGGAGGAAGAGCCAACCAGAAGGCCAACAGCAAAGCCCACGGTTGAACCGACGGAGGAGCCAACGGAAAGGCCGACAGCAAAGCCCACTGCCAAGCCGACGGAAGAACCAACGGAAAAACCGACGGCAAAGCCTACCGCGGAGCCGGAACCGGAAGAAGACGATGTGATTACGCTGGATTGATGAAAAATATGAATATTTTTTAAAAAAATGGTTGAAATGCGTAAAAAGGTATGATATAATAAGGACGCTGTATTATGAGGAGTTGCTGAAAGAGTGGGTGAAAACCCACTCTTTCATATTGTTTATATATTTTGGAAAGGACGCGGCAATGGCAAAAGGGATTGAAGCAATTGCTTATGAAATCGGAGACCCGGTGGCGGAGGCGCTGGGGGTTTCTATTGTTGACATTGAGTATAAAAAGGAAGCGGGCAGCTGGTATCTTCGGATATACATTGATAAGGAGGGCGGCGTCGGGCTGGAGGAATGTGAGCAGTTCAGCCGCGCGTTTGGCGATGAGATCGACGCCCGCGACCCCATCCGGGAGCCCTACTGCCTGGAGGTATCCAGCCCGGGCGTTGACCGGGTGCTGAAAAAAGACCGGGAGTTCCTGCATTATGTGGGCAGACATGTGGAGGTAAAGCTTTATAAGGCAATCCACGGCATAAAGGAATTTGACGGCATTCTGGAAGGCTACAGGGACGGGGTGGTGACCGTCAATGCCGGCGGCCAGATATTTGAATTTGATAAAAAAGAAGCGGTTTTTGTCCGGCTTTATTTTGTGTTTTAATAGATTTAGAAAGGATAGGTTAAGGAACATGAATGAGGAATTGTTGCGTGCGCTGGAGGATTTGTGTGCGGAAAAGGGGATTGACAGGGACGTGATCCTGGATGCGCTTGAAGCGGCGCTGATTGCGGCGTATAAGCGGAATTTCCAATCCGCGCAGAATGTGGAGGTGCAGATGGACCGGGCGACCGGCGCCGTAAAGGTGATGGCGAAAAAAGTGGTTGTGGAAACGGTCAGCGACGAGGACGCGCAGGAGCAGATATCCCTGGAGGACGCACGGAAAATCAGCGGGCAGCTCCAGTTGGGCGATGAAGTAAATATTGAAGTGACGCCGAAGGATTTTGGAAGGATTGCGGCGATGACGGCGAAGCAGGTGATTACCCAGCGGCTGCGGGAAGCGGAGCGCGGCATCATTTACAGCGAATATACCGACAAGGCCAATGACATTGTCTCCGGAAAGGTGCAGCGGATCGAGCGGGGGAATGTGTTTGTAGACATCGGCAAAATTGAAGCGATCCTGCCGCTGAATGAACAGCCTGAAGGCGAAACCTATCAGCCGCAGCAATGGATTAAATGTTATGTCAGCGAGGTAAAAAACGGCACGAAGGGGACGCAGATTGTGCTTTCCAGAACCCATCCGGGGCTGGTGAAGAAGCTGTTCATGCAGGAGGTGCCTGAAATTGCGGATGGGCTGGTGGAAATCAAGAGTATTGCCAGGGAAGCCGGCTCCCGGACGAAAATCGCAGTTTATTCCCAGGATCCGGAGGTGGACCCGCAGGGCGCCTGCATTGGGCCAAAGGGCACGCGGGTGCAGCGGATCGGCGAAGAACTGCGGGACGAGAAGATTGATATTGTTAAATGGAGCGAGGATCCGGCAGAATTCATTGCGGCCAGCCTGAGCCCGTCCAAGGTGCTCAGCGTCACGCTGGATGAGGAAGAAAAAAGCGCCCAGGTAACGGTGCCGGAATACCAGCTGTCGCTGGCGATTGGGAAGGCGGGCCAGAACGTGCGCCTGGCGGCGCGGCTGACCGGATGGAAAATTGATATTACCGCCGCTGCTGAATAAAAAAGCATGGGATTCGATAAAATTAGTAATTAAGAGGATTGTTCATGGCAAAACATATACCGTTCAGAATGTGCATAGGCTGCAGATGCATGCGGCCCAAACAAAGCTTAATCAAAATTGTCGCCTCCGGAGAGGGGTTGGCGGTGGATGAACGGCAGAAGCTGTTTGGCCGGGGCGCTTATATTTGCAGGGAAAGCGCCTGCATTGAGGCTGCGAAAAAGAAAAAGGCACTGCAGCGCGTCTTTAAGCGGCCGGTGCAGGATGCATTTTATGAACGCCTGAAGGAGTGGGCCGATGGATAAAGTGTTGGGCATGCTGGGTATGGCAAAGCGCGCCGGGAAGGTGACGAGCGGTGCATTTTTATGCGGCAGGGCTGTGCGGGAAGGGCTGGCGCAGCTGGTGATTATTGCAAAAGATATCTCTGAAAATGGGAAAAAGGATATCATTGGCCTCTGTTCCCATTATCAGGTACAATATATCGAATATGCCGATAAGCTGGCGTTGGGAAACAGCATCGGCGCTTCAGAGCGGGCGGTCGTGTCCGTGAATGACAGGAAGTTTGCGGATGCGATTCTTGCAAAGCACGCAAGCGCACAGTAGAAGGGAATGGTGAAAAGATGGCTGGTTTAAAAGTGAAAGTCAGTGAAATTGCAAAGGATTTAAAGGTGACGGGGAAAGACGTCGTGGAGCGGCTTGCGGCGCTGGGCATAGAAGTGAAAAGCACGCAGGTCCTGGAGGATGAGCAGCTGGGGATTATTTTGGATATCTATACCCAATTGCACGATGTGGGGGATAAACCGATTGAGAAGCCCCCGCTGAAACAGCCGGAACCGCAGCCGGAGCCGGAACAAGAGGCGCCGGAAAAGCCACAGGCGGCGGAGCCTGCGCCGAAGAAGGAAAAACCTGCCCTCAAGCCCCAGAAGAAGCAGCAGGCGTCCCGGCCTGTCAAGCGGCAGGAGACCAGGATCGAGCTTATCCCGCAGGATGCGGACGGCCAGGAAGACTCCACCCCGATTGTGGTGCAGGAGGATCAGGCCGTGCGGTATGTGGATACAAGGACGTCCACGGTGGAACTGGAGACCATTGAGACCAGGGAACGGCTGGAGGACATGGTTTCTGACATGAAGGAAGTCAGTGGCGGAAGAAGCAAGAAAAAGAAGAAAAACCGTAATAAGCAGCAGCCGGAGCCGGCTGCAAAGGCAGAACCGCCCAAAAAGGAAGAAAAGAAGAAAGCGGAACCGAAAACCATTGAAATCCCCGAGACGATCACCGTCGGCGAGCTGGCGCAGAAGCTGGGCAAGAGCGCGGCGGAGGTCGTTAAGAGATTGATGATGCTGGGCGTGATGGCGACCATTACCCAGTCCATCGATTTTGACACCGCAGCCTTGATCGCGGATGATTTTGGCATTGAAATCAAGAAGGAAATTATCCTGACAAAAGAGGATATCCTATTTGAAGAGGAAGAGGACCAGCCGGAGGATTTGGTTCCCCGTCCGCCGGTTGTCGTTGTCATGGGGCACGTCGACCATGGGAAGACTTCCCTTCTGGATGCGATCCGCCATACGTCTGTTACGGAAACAGAGGCGGGCGGCATCACCCAGCATATCGGCGCGTACAGCGTCCGCCTGAACGACCGGGACATCACCTTCCTCGATACGCCGGGGCATGAGGCGTTCACGACCATGCGCGCCCGCGGCGCGCAGGTGACGGACGTGGCGATTTTGGTGGTCGCCGCGGACGACGGCATCATGCCGCAGACGGTGGAAGCCATCAACCATGCCAAAGCGGCGGGCGTGACCATTGTTGTGGCAATCAATAAAATCGATAAGGAAAACGCAAATGTGGAACGCGTGAAGCAGATGCTGGTGGAGCATGAGCTGGTGCCGGAGGAATGGGGCGGCGATACCGTCTGCGTGGAAATTTCCGCGAAAAAGCGTATTAATATTGACGGCCTGTTGGAAATGGTGCTGCTGATTGCCGATATGAAGGAATTAAAGGCAAATCCGAATAAGCCTGCCAAGGGCACGGTCATTGAAGCACAGATTGATAAGGGCCGCGGTCCTGTGGCGACGGTGCTGGTGCAGGAGGGGACGCTGCATGTGGGGGATATTGTCATTGCCGGGACGGCCGTAGGGCACGTCCGGGCGATGGTGAACGATAAGGGCCGCCGCGTGAAAACCGCGGGGCCGTCTGTCCCGGTGGAGATTATTGGTTTGGCAGAAACGCCCTCCGGCGGGGATATTTTCCATGTTGTAAAAGATGAAAAGCTGGCCCGGGAGGTGGCCGAAGCGCGCAAGCAAGAGCAGAAAGAGACGCGGTTCAATTCGGCTGTCAAAGTGTCGCTGGATAATTTGTTCTCCCAGATTGACGAGGGGAACATGAAGGAATTGAACGTGATTATCAAAGCCGACGTGCAGGGGTCGGTGGAGGCGGTGCGCCAGTCTTTGGAAAAGCTCTCCAACGATGAGGTGCGCGTGCGCGCCATCCACGGCGGCGTCGGCGCGGTCAACGAATCGGATGTTATGCTGGCAAATGCGTCCAATGCGATTATCGTCGGCTTCAATGTGCGCCCGGATGCGGGGGCGCTGTCTGCGGCGCAGCAGCAGGAGGTGGATATCCGCCTGTACCGTGTCATCTATCAGGCAATTGAAGAGATTGAGGCGGCCATGAAGGGTATGCTCGACCCTGAATTTAAAGAGGTTATTTTGGGCCATGCGGAGGTGCGCCAGACCTTCAAGGTATCCGGCGTTGGGACGATCGCCGGCGCTTATGTGACAGACGGGAAGATCACCCGGAATGCGCAGATCCGCCTGGTGCGCGACGGCATTGTCGTGCATGAGGGCGTGATTGACAGCCTGAAGCGGTTTAAGGACGACGCAAAAGAGGTTGCCGATGGGTTCGAGTGCGGAATCGGCATTCAGAACTTTAACGATGTCAAGGAAGGCGACGTCATTGAGTGCTTTACCATGGAGGAAATTGAACGGTAGTTCGGAAAGGGACAAAAGTGGCAAAGGATAGGATTCATAAAATTAACGAAGAGGTGCGCCGGGAGCTGGCGGGGGTTATCCGGGAACTGAAGGACGCCCGGATCCCCATGATGACCAGCATCGTGGCGGTGCATGTGACGAATGATTTGAGCTATGCGAAGGTGTACGTCAGCGTGATGGGTGATGAAGAAACTCAGAAAAAGGCGCTGGCGGGGTTGAAGAGCGCGGCGGGGTTCATCCGCCGGGAGATGGGGCGCAGGATTGATTTGCGGGTGACGCCGGAATTCATCTTTGAATTGGACCATTCTATTGAGTACGGCGCCCATATCAACCAGATGATCAACGATTTGAACAAAAAACAGTGATGGAGGAACGGCATGTTTGAACAGGTGGCGAAGGCTTTAAAAGAGGCGGGGTCCGTGGCGGTCCTGGCGCATATCAGCGAGGACGCCGACGCGCTGGGCAGCGCGTTTGCCATGGCGGAAATCCTGCGGGATATGGGAAAGACAGCCGCGTGCTATTTAAGCGACGTGCCGGAAAAGCGGCTCGCATTTATCAGCGATGATTTCGTCGTCTACGAGGAAGGCATGCAGGCGGCGCATGATTTGTGCATCTGTTTGGACTCCGGCAGTATTGACCGGCTGGGCGCGCGGATTGCGATGTTTGACGCCGCGCAATGTACCGTGAACATTGATCATCACTGCACCAATACCAATTATGCGCAAATCAATTGCGTGGACGGCGGCGCGGCGGCGACGGGGGAGATCTTATTTGCGCTGTGCAAGGAATTATGCATCCCGCTGACCGCCGCTATCGCGCGGTATCTGTATATTGCCATCGCCAGCGACACAGGCTGCTTTAAATATAGCAGCGTCAAGCCGGAAACCATGCGGGCGGCGGCGGAGCTGCTGGAATTTGGCATCGACCACGCAGCGCTTTGCAGGCAGCTATTTGATACGGACGAATTGAACATTGTGCAGTTTGAAGGATGGCTCCGGAGCAGGATCAAAAGCTATTATGGCGGAAAGCTCTGTATCGTTTCGGCAGGGCAGGAGGATTTTGCGCGGTTTGGTGTGGAAGAGCGGGATGTGGGCGACATTGTCAATATCCCGCGTTCCGTCAAAGGGACGGAAATTGCAGTCTCCATACGGAAGCTGGCGGACAAAACCAAGATCAGCTTCCGCTCCAACGGGACATACAATGTGGCCGATTTGGCGCTGCAATTCGGCGGCGGCGGGCATGTAATGGCCGCGGGGGCGACGGTGGCCCCCGGTGATGACATTGAAGAGCGGGTCATAAAGGCCTGCGGGGAGCTGTTCCATGATTGAATACGATTTGGACGCGATTGTCCATCCATATATCACAGCCTATATACGGGACGGGCTTCCCCCCAAAAGCGGTATTTTGGCGGAGCTGGAGGCATATGCAAAGGATCATGCGGTTCCGATTGTCCAGCCGGAGACCGCGCAGTTCCTGCTTGTACTGGTGCAAATGCTGCGCCCGAAGCGGATTTTAGAGGTGGGCTGCGCGATCGGGTATTCCGCGATTCTGATGGCCCAGGGGCTCGCGGAGGGCGGCACGGTTACGACGCTGGAATGGGACGCCGGCATGGCGAAAGCAGCCCGGGAGAACGTCAGGAAAGCCGGGCTGGAGGAGAAAATCCATGTAATCTGTGCGGACGCAAAGGACGTATTGCCCACGCTGACCGGGGAATACGATTTGATTTTTCTGGATGGGCCCAAAGCCCATTACATCTATATGCTCAACGACTGTATCCGCTTGCTGCGGCGGGGCGGTGTACTTGCGGCGGATAATATCCTGTATAAAGGTATGACCGCCGATGACGCCCATGTGGTGCGCCGGAAAATTACGATTGTGAAACGGCTCCGGCGGTTTATCTCCGCCCAGATGCAGCGGGAAGAGCTGGTGACGTCGGTTTTGCCATTGGGAGACGGCGTTTCGCTTGCGGTGAAAAAATGAGCATAGCGGAGGGGAGCAATATGAATAAACCTGAATTGTTAGCGCCGGGAGGAAGCCTTGAAAAGCTGAAAACGGCGTTTTTGTATGGGGCGGATGCGGTGTATGTCGGCGGGGAGGCGTACAGCCTGCGGGCGGCCGCAGAGAATTTCACCCTGGAGGAGCTGCGCGAAGGCGTGGACTTTGCGCATAACCTGGGGAAAAAGGTGTATCTGACTGCCAATATCCTGCCGCATAATGTGGATATTGACGCATTTATACAATATATCGCCGAGATACGCCCCCTTGGGGTGGATGCGGTGCTGATTGCCGATCCGGGCATGTTCAGCCTGATGCGGGAGGTGGCGCCCGAAATCCCCATTCACATCAGCACCCAGGCGAACAATGTGAATTACCGGTCGGCGCAGTTTTGGCACGAGCTGGGCGCGAAGCGGATTGTGCTGGCGCGGGAACTGAGCCTGGCGGAAATAAAGGAAATCCGGGAGCGTACGCCGGCGGGGCTGGAATTGGAAGCGTTTGTGCATGGGGCGATGTGCGTTTCCTATTCGGGGCGGTGCCTGTTATCCAATTATATGACCAACCGCGACGCCAACCAAGGGGCTTGTTCGCATCCCTGCCGCTGGAATTATGCCCTGGTGGAACAGACCAGGCCGGGGGAATACATGGATGTATATGAAAATGAACGGGGGACGTTTATTTTTAATTCCAAGGATCTATGCATGATTGAGCATATTCCGGAATTGGTGGAAAGCGGGATTTCCAGCTTTAAAATCGAGGGGCGTGTCAAGACTGCATATTACACGGCGACAGTCATACAGGCATACCGGAATGAAATTGACCGCTATTTTGCGGATCCTGCGCATTATGTGTTCGACCGGGCCCAGCTGGAGGAGCTGTATAAAGTCAGCCACAGGCCCTATTCCACGGGCTTTTACATGGGGAAGCCCACCGCGGAGCAGCAGGTCTATACGGACAGCTCCTATGTCCGTGACTATGATTTGATTGGAATCGTGCTGGATTATGATGCGGAGACGAAAATTGCCACCGTGACACAGCGCAACCGGTTTTTTACGGGGGACGAGATAGAAGTATTGCGGCCGGGGCAGCCGTTTTTCACACAGCGCATTGCGCATATGGAAAATGAAAATGGGGAAGCGATTGATGTTGCGCCCCACGCGGCGATGCTTGTGCGGATCCCCATGGACCAGCCGGTGGTAAAAGACGCGATGCTGCGAAAAAAACGGGGATAAACGATGAAAGTGATGGAAAAGAAGCGCCTATTCTGGCGCGCCCTTGTGCTGGCGGCGCCGGCGGCAGGGGCGTTGCTGCTGTTTTTTATGAGGGATTATATCGTAAATTGGGCGCAGCAGTTCCCCCCGTGTCCGTTTTACAGGCTGTTCCACCTGTATTGCCCCGCCTGCGGAAATACGCGCAGCATCCTTGCGTTGCTGCGGCTGGATATTGTAGGGTCGCTTCGCTATAATGTCATGCCGGTGTTGCTGCTGGCGTTCGGCGCGCTGTTTTATGTGGAATTGGCTGCGTGGGTGTTTGGCAAACGGGTGCGGATCGTGCCGCGGAGCAACGCATT
>DVND01000062.1 GCA_018714645.1 Candidatus Avimonoglobus intestinipullorum | reverse complement strand
AAATTTTTTAGTATAGTCTGTGCATTTGCGGTTGCATTGCAAATAACTGTTGTGCATGCGGAGCCGGCGGTGCAGACCCAGTTGGATATCCATGCAAAATCTGCGGTTTTGATGGAGGCGTCCACGGGGGAGATTTTATATGAATCGAACCCCGATGAGCGCCTGCCGATTGCCAGCGTTACAAAAATCATGACGATGCTACTGATTATGGAGGCGCTGGATGAGGGGAAGATCACGCTGGATGAAATGGTGACCGCCAGCGAACGGGCGAAGAGCATGGGCGGCTCCACCATGTTTTTGGAAACGGGCGAGCAGCTGAGCGTCCATGATATGCTCAAGGGAATTGCAGTCGCCAGCGCCAACGACGGATGCGTCGCCATGGCGGAGCACATCGCCGGGAGCGAGCAGGGCTTTGTGGATATGATGAATAACCGCGCGAAGGAATTGGGTATGGAGAACACCAATTTTGTCAACACCAATGGATTGGATGACGACAACCATTATTCTTCTGCGCGGGATGTGGCGCTGATGTCCAGAGAGTTGATCAAGCATGAGAAGATTTTTGAATATACAACAATCTGGACGGATTCCCTGCGGGATGGGAAATTCGCGTTGGCAAACACCAATAAGCTGGTACGGTTTTATCAGGGGGCAAACGGCTTAAAAACAGGTTCCACCTCCAAGGCGCAGTGCTGCCTCTCTGCCACGGCGCTGCGCAACGATATGCAGTTGATTGCGGTGGTTCTGGGATCGCCGACGTCGCAGGAACGGTTCAGCTCTGCCAGTGCTTTATTAGACTATGGCTTTGCGAACTATGCTGTTTACAAAGGCGTCGCCCAGAATGAGGAAGTAGGTGTGGCGCCTGTCCTGAAGGGGACGGAGGAGCAGGTGCATGCTGTGGCGAAAGAGGATTGTACCGCGTTGATTGGCAAAGGGAAACAGGATTCCATTGACAAACATGTGGAGCTGGCGGAATCCCTGACCGCGCCGGTGCAGCAAGGGCAGGTCATCGGGAAACTGACCTTGAGCCTGGATGGGGAACAGCTTGCCCAGACGGATATCATCGCCCGGGACGGGATCCCGAAAAAATCCTTTGGTACGATGCTGATGGATGTTTTGAAAAAGTTGTTCCAGTAAAATAAAAAGCGGTGAATGTGGATTCACTGCTTTTTTGCTGTTTGCGAAAGATGCACATGCCGCGCAAAGCCTTCTTTGCCGAGAAGTGTCAGGTAGATG
This sequence comes from Candidatus Avimonoglobus intestinipullorum, assembly GCA_018714645.1. Lineage (GTDB taxonomy): Bacteria > Bacillota > Clostridia > UBA1381 > UBA1381 > Avimonoglobus > Avimonoglobus intestinipullorum. Next base: position 4,563 of record DVND01000062.1, on the reverse strand, counting down.
TTTTTCAAGCCGTGCAGGGCCTGTTCTGCATCAGGCGCGGCGGAGAGGTCCAGCGTCATGATATTGTATTGACAGCCAAATAAGTCGCTTTGAATGCCGGTCATGCGGCAGCCGTTGCGCTCGTAAAATGCGATGCGGCGGATGCGGTTCTGCCGGTCGGCCGCATCTGCGGCATAGTCCGGATTTTCCACTTCAATCAACAGAAAATTAAATGCGGCCAGGTTTTTTTGCAATAGCGTCAAAAAGGTTCCGCCGTGTCCCGCACTTCTATATTCCTGCCGGATGACGTAATAGTCCAGCAACAGGTTTTTGCCGTCGGCAGAAGTGCAAAAAAACGCATAGCCTACCAGCGTACTGCCGTCATATAACCCATAGCCGCGGTAGAGGCCTTGTTCGTAAAGCCGCAGGACCATCTCCGGCGGTTTCACTTCCGCCGCGTGGAATTCCTGCGGCAGAAGCTGCGTGTATACAGTGGTCAGGGTTTTAAGGTCAAATTCTTGAATCTGCATAGGATACTCCTTCTACTCCCGGATGGTCCCACATATTGCGCCATCCTCTATTTTTTCCAAAAGAACAGTTTTATAGACGCCCGACAAGCCTGTGCCGGGGGCGCGCACGGTCAGGTAATTCCCGGTTTTCCCCTCAAACAGCCCGTCCCCATGGGGCTGTTCAAACAGCACTTCCGCAGTCTTGCCGATAAAAGAAGCCATGAATTTTTGGTGTGACCGTCCTGTGCATGCGAGGACTGCCTTGCTGCGCGCCTCTTTGACCTGCGGCGGCAGCTGTTCCATTTTCGCCGCCGGCGTACCCTTGCGGGGGGAATACTGGAAAATATGCGCATCCGCAAACTGCATCTGTTCTACAAAATCCAGCGTTTGCTGGAATTCGGCTTCTGTTTCCCCCGGGAACCCCACCATAATGTCCGTCGTTACCGCTACGTCGGGGTAGTTCTCCCGCAAGCCGTCCACAATCGCTTTATATGCGGCAGTGGTATAATGCCGGTTCATGCGGCGGAGGGTTTCGTCACAGCCGCTTTGCAGGGAGAGGTGGAAATGATGGCACAGCTTGCCGCAATGCTTGATTTGGTCAATAAAAGCCTGATCCAGCGTCATGGGTTCGATGGAGCTGAGGCGGATGCGCCGCAGGCCGTCTATCCGGTTTGCCCGGTCCAGCAGGGCGCAGAGTAACGGGGTGCCTTTGTCCAGGCCATAGGAAGCCACGTGGATGCCTACATACACCACTTCCGTAAAGCCGTTTCCCACTAATTTTTCCGTTTCCGCCAAAACGTCCTCCATGGGGCGGCTGCGGATCGGCCCGCGGGCATAGGGGATGATGCAGTAAGCGCAGAACTGGTTGCAGCCCTCCTGGATTTTGATGTAGGCCCGGGTCTGCCCGGAATAGCCGTTGATGTCCAGCTGTTCAAATTCATGGGCGTCCATGATGTTTTTCACGGCGGAGACGTGCGCTGTTTTGGGGGTGCGTTCCACCAGTTCCACAATGTGTTTCCGCTGGTTCGTTCCGATGACCAGGTTCACGCCTTCGATGGCCTGTACCTGATCCGGCGCGGTTTGGGCATAGCAGCCTGCCACGGCGATGAAGGCATCCGGATTTTGCTTTCGCGCCCGGCGGATCATCTGCCGGGATTTGCGGTCGCTCATATTTGTGACCGTACAGGTATTGATGACATAGACGTCGGCGGGGCTGCCAAAATCGGCGACCGTATAGCCCTGCTTTTGAAACAGCTCGGCCATTGCTTCCGTTTCGTAGTGGTTCACCTTGCAGCCCAGCGTGCAAAACGCAACTTTCTTATTCATAGGGGTTCGTTCCTTTGTATTATAACGATTCTGCATAGGAATCGCAAAGTTTTGTTGGCACTATTATATAAAATTTTAAAATAAAGTGCAATACTTCTTGACTAAATTCCGGTTTCGATGTATGATAATATTGTATCCAAAGGGATATTGGGCGATTGTAATATTAGAGGAGGAATGAATGATGAAAACTTTTAACTTGATGCTGAACTCGATCAACGATGTAAAGGACTTTGTGAACATTGTCTCTAAATATGACTTTGATGTGGATTTGACCTCCGGCCGGTATGTGGTGGATGCGAAATCCATTATGGGCATCTTCAGCCTGAACCTGTCCAAACCGATCAAGGTGGAAGTACATAGCGATAATTGCGATGCTTTTATCGACGAATTGAAAAAGTTTATTGTGGAATAAGACAGGAAGCGCCGGAAAGGCGCTTTTTTTTGTGCCTGCTTTGATACGGATTTATTACGAAATGTTACAAAGTATTCTAATTTTGTAACATTTACAGCGGCTGTTTCGGCATGAAAATACGTGTATTTTTTATGAACAAACTGTTAATATTGCAAGATTATTACGAAAATATAAAAAACTTTTTAAAAAAGTTTGACTTTTTGAAAAGAATCGTGTATAATAACTTTGTAACATTTTAGTAATAATTTTGGGAGGCACCATACATGAGGAACTTGAAACATACAATTGCCGCTTTTACGGCAGTTGCGATGGTCGGTTCGTTGGCCGTAACACAGGCAGCGGATTATCAGGCTGTGCAAGCGAATAAATTAGAGGAACAGCAGAACCAGCCTGCTGCGGAGGTAGAACATAAAACAAGCAATGCGCCGGAAATGCGCCTGCAGGATTTCGGGTTTGGGAAATATGAACGCGGCGGGATGGCGGATTACATTACATATGAGGCTGAAAAAATGCCATTTGTACCCAAAATGGGCTATGTGGTTTCGGCTGACGGCGCGGCGATCCGCCGGGAGGCGGACCTGGGAGCGGAAGTGCTTGCAACACTGAACTGTGCGGACCAGATCACGGTAGTGGATGAGGACGACACATGGTACACGGTTGCATATAATGCGGAAACGGCGTATATACCGAAGGAACTTGTTTCCTTTGAATATCAGGATGCAAAGGACGTCCTGCTGGCAAACTACATGTATGAAACGGGGACGGTCGCCGTGGATGCGGATTTCCTCAATGTGCGGAGCGGCGCTTCGGCAGAGGGGACGCAGATTATCGACCAGATTGAGCCTGGAACGCCGGTGGTCGTGGTAGAACGGGCCGGGGACGGCTGGATGAAGGTGTTCTACGGGCAGGATTATCAAATTGGATATGTGTTGTCCGACTATGTGGCGCTGGAGGATATGGTTTCCAGGGAGGAAGCAAATGCGGTGCGTTCGCAACGGATTGACGAAATTGCGAAGGCCGCGACAGTCCATTCCGACGGGGCGCAGGTCAATGTATTTTACATGCCGAACGGCGAGGCGGAAGTGCTTGGTACGCTGGGGGACGGAGCGGCCTGCCAGGTCATCAGCAAGGGTTCCAATTGGACAAAGATTGCCTATGGCGAAAATAAAACGGATGGATATGTACAATCTTCTTATATTGTAACGGAAGAAGAGGCGACTGCGGCGCGCAAAGCTGCAGAAGAGCAGGCAAAAAAGCAGGAGGTGGCGCAGGTTTCCCAAGCGCAGGGCAATACCGCAAAATCTACGCAAACGTCTGCTGCAAAAGCAAAAAGCAGCGATGCTGAAAAAACAACGGCAGAGTCGTCAAAATCCAGCGCAACCGGGCAGGCAATTGTCAACCAGGCGGCGAAATATATTGGGACGCCGTATGTATACGGCGGGACGTCTCCCTCCGGTTTTGACTGCTCCGGGCTGGTGCAGTATGTATGCCGCAAGGTTGGAATTTCGGTAAACCGTTCTTCAAGAGCGCAGTATTCAAACGGCGTGGCGGTTTCCAGATCGAACCTGCAGCCGGGGGATCTGGTGTTCTTCTCAAACGGGGGCGCGATTTCCCACGTGGCGATCTATGCCGGGAACGGGCAGGTTATCCATTCGCCAAAGCCCGGAAAAACAGTGACCTATGCGTCGTTGGACACGCTGGCGTCATACTCCAAATACGTTGGAGCGAGAAGGGTTGTGTAAAACAAAAAAACAGGTTCTTGTGAACCTGTTTTTTTTATGGTATAATAAATCCATAAATGATACGATGGATAAAACGGGTGTGAAGGGGATTGTTATGGCTTCGGGATTGATTCAATTTGCCGTTGCATATGTGATCGGGGTTTATTTTGCATCGCGGGTCGATATGTTCAGCCCGATTTTATTTTTGATGGCGTTTTGTATTGTAAATGCAGTTATTTTTCTCGTTTTTAAAAAGTACAACAAGCGCCTGCTGATTGTCGTTTGTGCGGCTGCATTTGGGTTGGTGATGGGGAATGCGGCCAGCGATGAAAAGCTCAACGAAATCAACCAGCTGGAGGAGAAATATGTGACCATGACAGGCTGCATCACAGAGCTGCCGCGGATGAACGAGGACGGGAATTTCAGCTATGTCGTCACCACTGTCAAAATGGAGTATATGGGGGAGCAGCACCACACTGGGGATCTGATCCGTGTAACTTCTAAGGAACAGTTTGCATTCGGCGACACAATTGAGGTGCGTGGATTTTTGAAGCGGATGAATCAAAAAATGAATAAGCACGATTTTGATATGGAACGGTACTACAAAAGCCGCGGT
>DVND01000061.1 GCA_018714645.1 Candidatus Avimonoglobus intestinipullorum | reverse complement strand
GAGATCCAGGCGTATGGCTTTGGAGCGAGCTATTATGACAAGCTGGCAACCATGATTGCGTCCAAGGAGATCCCGGATGTGATGTTCATCAACGATGTGTCAAACTGGGAGCCGCTTGCAAAGCAGGGGGTTTTGGAACAAGAATTGGCTGGATGCGGTGGGGATCACCGAGGTGCCGGAAACGTTGGAAGAATACGAGGAAGCGTTTGACAAAATCGTGAACAACGACCCGGATCAAAACGGGCAAAAGGACACGTATGCAATTTCAGGGATCGGCGGGAACTATTACCGGCAGTTCGACTGGGTGTTCGGGGCGTATGGGTGGAACTGGATGCTGAGAGCGAGAACTTCCTTCAAAATGGAGCGGCCGTAAAGCTGACGGTGCATAAGGTCTTGGAATATAAGGGGAATTATATGGCCCTGGCGGCCGGGTATGACCATAACGGCGCGCTTGTGGGGGCAGCCCGGTCCGGGCTTTATTCCACCGATGCATTTGAACAGGCGGATACGCAGGAGATTACGCTTGCGCTCCATGCGGACAATATCGAAAAGGTAAAAGCCTTTGTTTGGGCGGAGGATATGACCCCGTTGGCGGAAGCGGAGGAAAGCGATGAATTTGTCGTCGCATTTGTGGGCGACAGTATCACCCATCGCCAAAACTATACGCGGGCTATCGAAACCTATTATATGACGAGATATCCCAACAGGAACATCAGTTTTATCAACAAGGGGATCAACGGCGACAATTTCGCAGGGGCGAATAACCGGTTTGAATGGGACATTCTAAACACCGAGTGGGATGCGCTCAATGGGGAATTTTGGTCGGACAACGAAAAGCCGGATGCGATGACGGTCATGCTCGGAATGAATGATCTGGGCGCGTGGGAGAGCTGGACCGATCCAGACGTTTCCAGCCCCAACAATAAGGAATTCAGGCTAAACTATTATCTGCAAAATGCTGAAACCTTTATCAAAAAGGCTTTGGCGGAAGATATCGAGCTGACCATCATCACGCCGCAGCCGGTGGATGCATACGAGGTGCTGGAAACGGACGGGGCGGGAAACGCCACGGATATTAACGTGAAAGCGGGACGGAATGAGGGGCTGCAGCTTGCCTCGGACGGATTGAAAGCGCTTGGGGAAACATATGGTGTGACGGTTATTGATATGTTTGAAGAAACTGTGAAATTCATCGAAACGGTACGGGAAGCAAATCCAACGCTTGCATCCGTTTTGACGGACAGAAGCGATGTGGTGCATCCCACCTATAACGGCGGGTTTGTGATGGGCTGTATTTATGCAAAAGAGGCCGCGGAGGCCGCCGGCAATGCGGAAGAGGCGGCGTATGTTTCAAACGTTGTGATTGACGCGGCACAGAACACGCTTGAAAAAGCGTATAATGCTTCTGTTACCGGACTGCAGGCCACCCCTGACAGCGTTTCTTATACCTATCTCGCAAATGCGTTCCCGATGCCGGTCAGCGATGCTTATGAACATGCGGAGCAGGAGTTTGGCCTTTCGATAACGGAGGATATCAATAACGAAATTATCCAGGTCACGGGTCTGGAGGATGGAATATATACAGTTACGGTTGGTGAATCTGAAATCGGGCAATATACTGCAGAGGCGCTTTCTTCGGGTATAAATATTGCGGCGCTTGCCGAAAACCCCGCCCAGGTCAAAGCAAAACAGGCCTATGAAAAGATTAATGAAAAGGCGGAACGGGAATTGCGGTACAGATACATTGCCGAAGTGGATTCAAAATATGTAAGAGATCAGAACGCATGGGGCGGTATTGCGATGACGGACCGGACCACTGCAACACAGGAAGGTTTTCAAGTTTTTTATGAAAAAGTGAAGGCTTATTATGTTGACCTGTATGACACAAATGATGACGGTATAGTCGATGAAACGGATTCGACGTGGGGGAATTACCGCTGGGATTTGAGATTGCCGCATTTCTATTTTGGAATAGCGGATTATACGAGCGACCCCGATTATTACCAATATGCCTGCAAGTTGGATCATGCCCAGACCTGGTCCGGGCTCGAAGCCTTGAAGGCAGAGGCGCGGGATCTATTAACGCCGCAGCAATATGAAGTCCGGATAACGAAGGCCGCGGCGTAATGAAAAGCCCGGTTTCCAAGAAAAATGAATAAAAAAACATCCTTTCAGGGGGCGTAATCCGAACCTGAAGGGATGTTTTTTTAAAGCAGGGCATGGTGCGCCGATGGCTGTGCCGCAGCCAGTTTGTGTTTTTTGATATGAGTCAGCCATTGTCATTCTTTTTTGCAGAGCAGATTTCGATGATGGGATTGTAGGTCTGCATTGCATATTATGCGGACAAGCTGCTGAAAAAAGTCTCGGCCAAAGCGAATTAAAATGCGGCAGCCCACCCGGTTTGGGGAATATTGCATTTTGGGCATTGATATGATAAAATAATAGAAAAATGTACTTTTCGAGGGGCCAGAATGGATATACGTGTGAGGATTTGATATATGGTAAAAAAATATGAAAAAATTA
>DVND01000060.1 GCA_018714645.1 Candidatus Avimonoglobus intestinipullorum | reverse complement strand
GAAAAGGACGCATAAACGCCCAAAAGCCTGAAACACTAAAATTGTAATTAATCCGTATTAATTATAAATTCAAATAAGGAGTTGGTTTTATGGCACACAGACCCCCAAAGCATCCCCAGCGGACAGCAGATGATTTTTTCAACGACTTCGATATCGATTCTGCCTGCTCCGTAACGGACTGCACCGGCCTCCTGCCGACGCCGCCGCAATCCTGGGATGAGGTTGACAATTATAAAGAGCTCATCAACTATCAGGCGCCGCTGCCTGAAGAAGACAACAAAGCCGAATCCAATCCGCCCTTCAAGGATTGACGCAACAAGAAGCACAGCTCCCGCTGTGCTTCTTTATATGCGTTTCCAAAGCACCAGTTCTGCATCTGTGCCATTTTCGCCGTATTCATAGACCACAAGCTGCTGTGCATCCCCCGCAATGCCATAACAGCGGCTGCTGTTTGTTTTACAAACCTCCACGCCGTAATACAGCTTGCTGTCGTCCAGCAATTTTGCAAACTGTCCATTGGGTAATTTGCATTCCAGATTGATAAAATCGCCCTTCAGTTCATAAAGCCTGTCAATTTGTTTCAGTTCCTCAATACCTAATTGATGAAACAACGCGAGCAGCCGTTTCTGCATATGCCCCGCCCCTTTCAGTCTGCGTCTTTAAAAAATGCGCCTGCAATCATCACCGCTTCAATCTCCATTCCGTCCAGCACCAGCAAATCCGCGTCATATCCCGGCACGATCCGCCCTTTCGGGATACCGAGATATTCTGCGGGCGTTTGCGTCGCCATGCGCACCGCGCTCTGAAACGGGATTCCGAATTCCACTGCCTTTTTCACGCATTGCCACAGCGTCGCCGTACTCCCCGCGATAGCGCCCGATTCCGTCCGTGCCACCGCGTCCTTGACGTTGACGCGCATCCCCCCGAACTCATACGCCCCATCCGGCAAGCCCGTCGCCCGCATGGAATCGCTGATAAAAATCAAACGCTGCTCCCCAAAAATGCGGTACAACGCCGTAATCATCGCCTTATGGATATGGATCCCGTCACAGATCACCTCCGCATATAGCCCCTTGTCAATCGCCGCGCCGATAACGGCCGGCTCCCGATGGTGCAGCGGCGGCATCGCATTGCAGGTATGTGTCAGGCAGGACGCGCCGGCCTCTATCGCACGCACTGTGATATCATAATCTGCCGCTGTATGCCCAACGGAAACCAGTGCGCCGCAATTTTTAATAAAATCAACCGCCCCGTCCAGTTCCGGGGCAAGGGTCACGATCCTGACATTTTCAAGCTGCCGGAATTCCTCCAGATCCAGCCCCTTGATGTATTGCTCGTTATGCGCGCCCTTGTACTGCTTCGATATATACGGCCCCTCCATATGAAAACCCAAAATCTGCGTCCCGGGGCAGGCCGTATCCGCCTGCAGGACGCGTTCCACCGCCTCAATGGGCTGGGTCATGGTCGTGGGCAGCCAGGAGGTGGTCCCGTGCTCCGCCAAAAAGGCGCACATTTCGGAAAACTGCCCATCCATTGTATCAAATCCCGCGCAGCCATGGGCATGGATGTCAATGCATCCCGGAATGACCGTTTTCCCCTTTAAGTCAACGCCCGGTTCGGGGACGCGTCCCACCTGCGTAATTTTTCCCGCTTCAATTGTAATATCTGTGATTGCGCCGTCCACCGCCGCGTTCTTTAAAATCATGCTGTTGGCCTCCCATCATCCTGCCCGTTTTAGTCCTGCCTGCTCATGCGGTTCAAAAATGTCTTTGTCCGTTCCATCTTGGGGTTGCGGATAACCTCCTCCGCCGGCCCCTCCTCCACAATCACGCCGTCCGCCATAAAAATGATCCGGTCCGCCACATTGCATGCAAAATCAATTTCATGGGTGACAATCACCATCGTCATACGCTCCTTCGCCAAATCGCGGATAACCTTCAGGATATCCCCCGTCAGTTCCGGGTCAAGGGCCGACGTCGGCTCGTCAAAAAACAGGATATCAGGGTTCAGCGCCAACGCCCGCGCAATGGACACCCGCTGCTGCTGCCCGCCCGAAAGCTGGAACGGGTATGCGTCCGCCTTATCGGCAAGCCCCATTTTCTCCAATAGCTGCTCCGCCTCCGCAAGAACTTCCGCCTTGTCCCGCTTCTGGACACTGACAGGCGCGTCAATAATATTCTTCATCACAGAATAATGGGGAAACAGGTTAAAATTCTGAAACACCAGCCCAAATTTGCTCTTGATGCCCTTGAGCTTCTTATTGGGCGCGTAAACCGTCTTGCCGTGCTGGTTCACCCACGCCGCCGCGTCCGCTCCGTATTCCAGCGATCCGCTGTCCATTTTCTCCAGCAGCGTCGCGCACCGCAAAAGCGTCGATTTCCCAGACCCCGACGGCCCGATAATCCCCACCACTTCGCCCTGCTCCACCGAGAGGGAGATGTCCCGCAGCACTTCAACGCCGTCGAAACTTTTCTTGATGTTGCTGATTTTCAAAACACTCATTTCCTGCTCCCTCCATCACCGGTAATAGCTCAGCTTTTTCTCAATCCGCTGCATCACAAATGCCACAATCAGGTTGAACAGATAATAGAATACCCCCGCCGCCACAAACGCCGCCATGGTTTTTTCCCGCGCGGCAATGGCTTTTGCCACGGTAAACATCTCCGTAACGGAAATTGCAAAAGCCAGCGACGTATCCTTCACCAGGGTAATCACCTCGTTGGTCACCGGCGGCAAAATCCGCTTGATCACCTGCGGCAGGATGATTTTGAAAAACGTCTGCGCCTTGCTGTAACCCAGGACATGGGCCGCCTCGTATTGCCCCTGCGGCATGGATTCGATCCCGCCGCGGTAAATTTCAGCAAAATAGGCGGCATAATTCAGTACAAACCCAATAATCACCGCAATCATCCGGTAGCTGTCGGTAATGCTGATGCCGAAAATATAGTATGGCCCGAAATACACCACAAACAGCTGCAGCATCAGCGGCGTACCCCGCATGATGGAAATGTAAAGCTGCGCAATCCATCGGATCACCGGGTTTTTCGCCATCCGCCCGAAGGCAATCACCAGCCCTAAAGGAAGGGAAAATATTAAAGTCAGTGAAAATATGTAAAAGGATACCCCCAGCCCCTCCAAAAGCTGCCAAAGCATTGTGGTAAACTGCATAATCATTGCTCCATTCCGCCGTCCGGGACGGCCTTGTAAAATTCTTCATAGAACAAAGTAGACTTATTGCAATGCCCAAACATTTGAATAAGTCTACCTGCTTTTCAATTATTTACCGATGATCGTAACATCCGTTCCAAACCATTTTTCCGAAATCTCAGCCATCGTGCCGTCAGCCGCCATTTCCTCCAGCGCGCTCTGGATCTTGTCGCGCAGTTCTGTGTTCCCCAGCTTCACGCCAACGCCGTAGTCCTCAACGGAAATGATTTCATCCAAAATTTTGAACTCGTCCTCCCGGTCTTTGATCTGATACTGCGCCACAACGCTGTCCATCGCAATGGCGTCCGCCGCGCCCGATTCCAAATCCATGAACGCTGTGTTGTAATCCGCAACTGCATTCAGGTTCCCGAAGGTTCCCGTCAGCTCCGGCTTCTCTTCCAGGGCTTTTTCCGCTGTGGAGTCCGCCTGTACATCCACCGTCTTTCCCGCCAGCCCTGCGAAATCGTCAATGCCGTCCGCAGTTTTCACCACGATAACCTGATTGTTTTTCATATACGCGTCCGTCCAGGTGTACTGGTCTTCCCGCGTCTGGATGCTAAAGCCGTTCCAAATGCAGTCGATGGTGCCGGATTCCAGCTCCATGTCCTTTGCATCCCATTCAATGGGACGATACTTGATTTCCATGTCCATGCGCTTCGCCGCTTCCGCCGCAAGCTCCAGGTCAAAGCCGGTGTATTCCCCGTCCTCGCCCACAAAGCCCATGGGCGGGAAGTTCTGGTCAAAGCCCACCGTCAGCGTCTGCTGCGCGCTGTCTGCATCGGCATCAGCATTTGTATTTTGCTGTTCCCCGCAGCCTGCCAGCACCGCCATGGATAATACGCCCGCTGTCAGCATCGCTGCCCATTTTTTCAAATTCATCCTAAAGTCCCCCTCGT
>DVND01000059.1 GCA_018714645.1 Candidatus Avimonoglobus intestinipullorum | reverse complement strand
CATGGTTTTGGTATTTCCGGCATAAATTCGGCGCAGGCAGCATACGATAGAACAAATATTGTGAACAGGGGGCAAGAATATGAACAGACATTATTTTTTAGGGGGGAATACCCCGTTGGGGTTTCATTCCTATTTCGATTCATTGCTTGGGCAGCGGGAAGCGAATAAAATTTATGTAATCAAAGGCGGCCCGGGAACCGGGAAATCCACCTTGATGAAAAAGGCGGCGCAGTGGGCGGAGGAGCATGGATACCATACGGACTGCCTGCATTGCTCTTCAGACCCGGATTCCCTTGACGGGATGGTGATTCCCGAATTGGGTGTGGGGATGGTTGACGGTACAAGCCCGCATATTGTCGATCCCAAAAACCCCGCTTGTGTGGATACCATTATCCATCTCGGCGATTTTTGGGATGAAGCGGCAATCCGCAGGCACAAGGAAGAGATTTTGCAGTATAACACGGAGATTCAGGGGTATTATGCACGGGCATACCGCTATCTGCGCACAGCCGGCGATTTTTACAGCGCGATTGGGGAAATCAACCGGGAATGCCTGGATGAAGCATACATCCGGGAAAGCGCGGCGGAATTGACACAGGGGCTGGAGCCAAACGGCAGCGGGACGGGACGGATCCGGAAGCTGTTCCTGACCGCGATATCGCCCTGTGGCGTTGTGGGCTTCCCTGAAACCTTTACATATGCCAATATCCGTGTACTCAACGGCAGTATCTGCGGCGGCGGGAGCCGTGTATTGAAGCGGGCGGCAGCGGTATTTATTGAAAATGGGTATGACATTGAGTGCTTCTATGACCCGCTGCAGCCGGCAGACAGCATTGCCCATCTGGTAGTTCCCGCATTGGAGCTGTTTATTACGACCAACGACGTTCTTGTTCAATTCCCTAACGCGGAAAAGACAATTGATTTGGATGGCATGCTCTATGCAAAGGCATTGGAGCGGCATGAGGAGGAGTTAGCGGAGTACAAGGAATTAATTGGGACGATGCTGGATCAGGCTGTGGCAGTCATGAAGCGTGCGAAATCCACCCATGATCTGCTGGAGGGCTGTTATGTGCCTTATATGGATTTTAAAAAGATTAATGGCGTACACAAACGGGTGATAAAAGATATGGATCAGTTTGCTGATTGAGGAAAAAGCTGTGCCTGACAAGCGCAGCTTTTTTCCATATATAAAAAAATAATTTTTTTCACTGCATATTTGCCTGCTGCGGTTCATATACATTTATCAAACATGTACAAAAATAAGAAACCGATAAGGAGGACAAAAACGTGGAGGAATATAACATATATCAAGACATTGCGGAACGCTCCGGCGGCGATGTATACATCGGCGTTGTCGGGCCGGTCCGCACCGGTAAATCCACATTTATCAAACGGTTTATGGACTTATTGGTCATCCCGAATATTGGCAACGTCTATCAGGCGGAGCGGACGCGGGACGAACTGCCGCAATCCGCAGCGGGGCGGACGATTATGACCACAGAGCCGAAATTTATTCCAAACGAAGCCGTCGCTATATCCCTGGGGGACAACGCCAGCCTGAAGGTGCGCATGATCGACTGCGTGGGCTATATTGTTGACGGTTCTTTGGGGTATATTGAGGAGGACACGCCGCGCATGGTGAATACCCCCTGGTACGACCATCCCATTCCGTTTTATGAAGCCGCGGAAATAGGGACGAAAAAGGTGATCACAGAGCATTCCACCATCGGCTTGGTCGTCACAACCGACGGCAGCATCACAGAAATCGACCGGGCGGATTATGTGGACGCGGAAAACCGCGTAATTAATGAGCTGAAGGCAATCAATAAGCCCTTTGTGATTCTGTTGAACGCCGTTTCTCCGCGTTCCCAGAGCACCATGGAGCTGAAAGCGGAGCTGGAGCGGCAGCACGGCGTTCCCGTCATCGCTGTGAACTGTGAGGAACTGACAGCGGAGGACATCAACCAGATCATTGAGTCGGTACTGTTTGAATTCCCGATCCGCGAAATCAACATCAACATCCCCACCTGGGTGGAGACATTGGGCAAAGACCATTGGCTGGAGCAGGCCATCTATGAGGCTATGCGCGAAAAAACGGAAGGGATTGAAAAAATACGCCATACCCGCGGGCTGGCGGAAAGCCTTTCAGAATGCGATTTTGTGAAGGATGCCCGCATTGAGGGCATGGATTTGGGACAGGGAAACGTGGTCATGGATGTGACGATGCCCGATCAGCTATTCTATAAAGTGCTGGGAGAACTGTCCGGGTTTGACATCGAAAATGAGGAAAAGCTGATTACGCTAATTAAAGATTTGGCCCATGTCAAAGCGGAATATGACAAGATTTCCCTGGCCTTGAATGAGGTGCGGGAAAAGGGTTATGGGATTGTTTCGCCGCAGACGGACGAACTGACGCTGGATGAACCGAAAATTGTCAAGCAGGGCGGCCGGTTCGGCGTAAAGCTGAAGGCTTCTGCACCCAGCATCCACATGATCCGTGCAGATATTGAAACGGAAGTCAGCCCGATTGTCGGCACGGAAAAGCAGTCCGAAGAACTCGTACATTATCTGTTGGAAGAATTTGAAAATGACCCCACTAAAATTTGGGAATCCAATATTTTTGGGAAATCATTGTACGAATTGGTGAATGAGGGATTGCACAATAAATTGTCGCGGATGCCGGATGAATCCCGCTATAAACTGCGCGAAACACTCCAGCGCATTATCAATGAGGGCAGCGGCGGCTTGATTTGCATCATTCTGTAACGGTGGGAGTGGGGTTATGAGGAAGAGCGTATTGGCGGCGCTGATGCTTGTCTTGCTGTGCGGCTGCGCCGGGAGCGGCGTAAAGATACAGTTTACGGAACGGGAATATGAAACGGATACGGAATATATCAGCATCCGGATTCCTTCTTTTTCAGGCATTGCGGACAACAACTTCCAGGATACGTTAAACAACGCCTATGAAGCGGATATTGAGGCTTGTCTGGAGCATTTCTATGAGGAATCCGAAAAGGGCAGTGATTCCCGTACGGAAAAAAGCAGATTTGAAGTGACGCAGGAGGTGTGCTGCAACAAAAACCAGTTTTTAAGCATTGTAAGTGAAATATATATCTATACAGATGGGCTGCACGGTTCCAGCGACCGCATGGCGAAAAATATTGACCTGAAACAGAACCGCGTGTTACAGCTTTCCGACCTGTTTCTGGATGATGGCTATATGACAAGACTGACAGAACAAGTGGATACAATTCTCCAGAAGAATCCTGAAAAATACAGAGATTTATGGGAAAAGCCGGTGATTGGAGAAGCACAGCAGAAATTCTTCTACATAAAAGACGGAAACCTGG
>DVND01000058.1 GCA_018714645.1 Candidatus Avimonoglobus intestinipullorum | reverse complement strand
CAGCGAAACCCTGAACGCGGACGGCATGATTCTGGATTTTACCCATATTAAATCGAAAATCCAGGACAAGCTGGACCATCAGATCCTGAACAATGTGGTGCCGTTCAACCCGACGGCGGAAAACCTGGCGAAATACATCTGCGACGAGCTGGCGCCCTACTGCTACCGGGTGGACGTGTGCGAAAGCGAACACAACACCGCCTCTTATTATAAGGATGTTTGAGATGAAATACAACGTAGTAGAACTGTTTGACAGCATCGACGGGGAGGGCGTCCGCACAGGGCAGCCCGCCACATTCATCCGGCTGGCGGGCTGTAACCTGCGCTGCACGTACTGCGACACGCTGTACGCCTTATTCGGCGAGGCGGAGCCCTGCCGCTACGAGGAATGGACATTGGACGGCCTGCTATCAAGGGTGAACCCCGTCTACAGGCGCGTCACGCTGACCGGCGGGGAGCCGCTGATCAGCCCCGGCGCGGCAGAATTGGTTTCCGCCCTGTCCCGGCGGGGGTATGAAGTGAACATCGAAACCAACGGGGCGGTGGATATCTGCGCCTTTTTAAAGGACTGCACCCATACAGAACACGTATTTTTTACCATTGATTACAAGCTCCCCTCCAGCGGCATGGAACAGCACATGCATCTGCCGAATTTCCGCAGCCTGCGCCCGCAGGATGTGCTCAAATTTGTGGTCGGTTCGGAAGAGGACGCGGCGCGGATGCTGGAATTGTTAAAAGCGGTTGCACCCGCCTGTCAAACCATGCCCCACATCTATGTGGGGGCGGTGTACGGGGCGTATCCCGCCCAACGGCTGGTGGAACTAATATTACAAGAACCATTGTTAAAGGACTCCCATCTGCAGGTGCAGCTGCACAAAATAATATGGGATCCGGATAAACGGGGTGTATAACGTGAAAAAAGAATTCAATCAGAAAAAAATACAGGAATTAATCAAGGCATTGCTGGCTGAATTGGGGGACGACCCGGAGCGCGAAGGCCTGCGGGAGACGCCCGCGCGGGTGGCGCGGATGTACGCGGAGGTATTCGAGGGCATGCGCTATACCAACGCGGAGATCGCACAAATGTTCTGCAAATGCTTTGAAGATGTGGACACCAACGACCTGGTGCTGGTGAAGGACATTGAGGTGTTCAGCTTCTGCGAGCACCACCTGGCGCTGATGTACAATATGAAGGTGCATGTTGGATACATCCCCAACGGGAAGGTCATCGGGCTGTCGAAAATCGCCCGGATTGCCGATATGGCGGCAAAGCGCCTGCAATTGCAGGAACGGCTGGGCTGCGATATCGCGGAGATCATGCAGATGGTGCTGGGTACGGAGGACGTGATTGTCATCATCGAAGGGGAACACAGCTGCATGACGGCGCGGGGGATCAAATCCCGCGGCGCGAAAACGCGCACCGCCGCCATCCGCGGCCTGTTTGACACCGACCATGAGCTGCGCAACGAGGTTTACAATTTATTGCGCTAAATGAAAGAGGGGCGCGCCCCTTCTTTTTTTGTTCAAAAATTTTTCACGTATTTTTTGAATAAAATACACAAAACCGACAAACCGGCACGATATACTAAACCCATAAACCGTAATGGTTTATAAAAAAAATTGGAAAGGAAGCGATAAAATTGAGAAAAGTCGCAATGTTTCTGGCGATGGCGGCCCTGGCGGCCACCATGACCTCCGCGTCTGTCTTTGCAGACGATGACACACAGACCACCCAATCCCCGCCTCCCGACATGGGAATGCACCAGCGGGGCGGCGCACCCCTGGACTGGACAGCCGATGAGATGCAACAATATCTTACCATGAGCGAAGAGGAACGCACCGCGTATTTAGAGGAACAGCAGGCGCAGGAACAGGCACAGCGCGAAGAAGCGCAGGCCTATTACGACAGCCTGACAGACGACGAAAAAGCAGTGCTCGACGCCGTTATGGGACGCGGCAAAGACGGTAAGGGCAAACCGGGCGGTATGTTTGAAATGACAGAAGAAGAACGGGCCGCCTTTGACGCCATGACCGATGAAGAAAAACAGGCTTATATGGAGGAACAACGCGCAGAATGGGAAGCGGAGCGCGCCGCAGAGCAGGAAAAAATTGACGCCATGACTGACGAAGAACGGGAAGCGTACTTCGCGGAACAGGGGCCGAAAATGGGCCGGGGTATGCGCGGCGCTCCGCCTGAAACTGCACAGGAGCAAACAGACGCCGCACAACAGTGACAGGGCCAGCCCTGCACCCGCAAGCCTTTAAAAAGGCTTGACCGAAACTTTAGAAAAATGCTTACGCATTTTTAGCAAAAACAATAAAAGCACAAAGTTGCATAATTTTCAGACAAAAAAACAGAACGCACCACGCGGCGTACTTTTGTATACCGTTGGGTGCGTTCTGTTTATGACAAGGCTTGTGCCTGGATCCGGTCTGCGCAAAAACGCAGCCCTTTTTTAATACAGCTCCCGCTCCATATAATGCGTATGCAGCAGTTCATGGGCTTTGTGGGAACCGGGCTTTTCCAAAAATTCCTTATAAAGCAGCTGGATATCCGGATTTTCATGGCTCTTGCGGCAGGGGAGGTTTGCATCCTCCGTATAGAGCGCCTTCGCCCGTTCCGCCTTCACGTCGATATCCATCTGGGTCTTTGCGGAAACGATAGGCTGCCCGCCACCTGTGACGCAGCCGCCCGGGCACGCCATGATTTCAATAAACTCGTAATTTTTCTCGCCGGAGCGGATGCTTTCCAAAAGCGCCCGCGCATTGCCAAGGCCGTGGGCAATCGCCACGCGGATGTCCTTGCCGCCCAGCGTAACCGTGGCTTCCTTGATGCCTTCCGTGCCGCGCACCGCCGTGAATTCCACGTTGTCCAGCGGCTTGCCTTCCACGATTTCCGCCACCGTCCGTAGCGCTGCTTCCATCACGCCGCCTGTTGCGCCGAAGATGACGCCCGCACCGGACGCTTCCTCAAACGGGGAGTCAAATTTTTCATCCGGCAGCTTGGTGAACTGGATGCCGGCCTGTTTGATCATCCGCGCCAATTCGCGGGTGGAGATAACGATATCCACATCCCGGTATTCGCCCTGCATTTCTGGGCGTTTTGCTTCAAATTTCTTCGCCACACAGGGCATAACGGAAACCGTCACGATATTTTTCGCGGGGATGTTCCGCTTCTGCGCAAAATAGGTCTTAATAATCGCGCCGAACATCTGGTGCGGCGATTTACAAGTGGACAGGTTATCCAAAAAGTCCGGGAAGTTGTGCTCGCAGAACTTGATCCAGCCCGGGCTGCAGGAGGTGATCATCGGCAGCTTGCCGCCGTTGTTCAATCGCTCCAAAAGCTCTGTGCCTTCTTCCATGATGGTCAAATCCGCGCCGGTATCCGTATCGAACACGCTGTCAAAGCCCAGCCGGCGCAGCGCCGCCGCCATCTTGCCGGTCACAGGCGTGCCGATGGGCAGGCCGAATTCCTCGCCCAGTGCCGCGCGCACTGCCGGCGCCGCCTGGACGACCACATATTTGCTGTCATCCGCCAGCGCCGCCCAAACCTCGTCGGTGTTGTCCTTCTCGCGCAGCGCGCCCGTGGGACAAGCCGCGATACACTGCCCGCAGTTGACGCAGGCCGTCGCCGCCAGCGGTGAATCAAACGCACAGGCGATTTTCGTCTTAAAGCCGCGCTCCGTTGCATCGATAACCCCGACGGTCTGCACATTTTTGCAGACGTTGACGCACCGGCGGCACAAAATACACTTATTATTGTCACGCACGATAGACGGGGACAGATCGTCAATATCGTATTCATTCCGTTCGCCCTCGTAGGCGATGTCGGTAATCCCCAGTTCATCGCTCAGGGTCTGCAGCTCGCAATTTTTGTTGCGCACGCAGGTTAAGCACTGGCGGTCATGGTTGGACAGCAGCAGCTCCAGCGTGGATTTACGCGCCGCCTTGACCTTCGGGGAGTGGGTCAGGACTTCGAGGCCCTCCGCCACCGGGTACACGCACGCCGCCTGCAGCGCCCGCGCGCCCACAATTTCCACCACGCACATCCGGCAGGAGCCGGTCTCGGAATAATCCTTCAGATAGCACAGGGTCGGGATATCGATCCCCGCTTCACGCGCCGCTTCCAAAACCGTATAGTTCTCCGGCACGCTGACGGACTGTCCATTTATCTTTAAATTCACGGTTTTCATTCTTCTATTTCCATTCCTTTCCGTCGATTACTTCTTATAAATTGCCTGGAACTTACATGCGTTCATACAAGCGCCGCACTTGATACATTTCTCCTGGTCAATCACAAACGGGGACTTCACCGTCCCGGAGATTGCGCCCACCGGGCACTGCCGCGCGCACAGGCTGCAGCCTTTACATTTTTCTCTGTCGATCACATACCGGGACAACGCCTTACAAACGCCTGCCGGACAGACCTTGTCCTTCACGTGCGCTTCGTATTCATCGCGGAAATACCGCAGCGTGGACAGCACCGGGTTCGGCGCTGTCTGGCCCAGGCCGCACAGCGAAGAAGCCTTGATGCTGTAGCACAGCTCCTCCAGCTTATCCAAATCCTCCATGGTGCCCTTGCCGTCCGTGATCTTGGTCAGCAATTCCAGCAGCCGCCGCGTCCCGATACGGCACGGCGCGCACTTCCCGCAGGATTCATCCACGGTGAATTCCAAGAAGAATTTGGCGATATCCACCATACAGTTATCTTCATCCATGACAATCAACCCGCCGGAACCCATCATGGAACCGATCTGGATCAGAGAATCGTAATCGATAGGCGTATCCATCAGCGATGCGGGGATACATCCGCCGGAGGGGCCGCCCGTCTGGGCCGCCTTGAATTTCTTGCCGTTGGGGATGCCGCCGCCGATATCCTCAATGATTTCCCGCAGCGTCGTCCCCATGGGGATTTCCACCAAACCGGTGTTATTGATTTTGCCGCCCAGCGCGAACACCTTGGTGCCCTTGCTCTTTTCCGTCCCGATAGAACTGAACCACTCCGCTCCGTTATTGATAATCTGCGGGATATTCGCATAGGTCTCTACGTTGTTCAACAGCGTCGGCTTCGCCCACAGGCCCTTATTGGCCGGGAACGGCGGACGGGGCCGCGGCTCGCCGCGCTTGCCCTCGATGGAGGTCATCAGCGCCGTTTCCTCGCCGCAGACGAACGCGCCTGCGCCAAGGCGGAGCTCCAAATCAAAATCAAAGCCGGAATCAAAAATATTTTTGCCCAGCAATCCATATTCCTTCGCCTGGTCGATGGCAATCTGCAGCCGCTTTACCGCAATCGGGTACTCCGCACGGATATAGATATACCCCTGGTTCGCGCCGACCGCGTAGCCCGCGATCGCCATTGCCTCGATGATACAGTGGGGGTCGCCCTCCAGAATGGAGCGGTCCATGAACGCGCCCGGATCGCCCTCGTCGGCGTTGCAGGCCACGTATTTGCCGTCCGGCCCCTCCGCCGCATATGTAAACTGCCATTTCAGGCCCGTGGAGAACCCGCCGCCCCCGCGGCCCCGCAGCCCGGATTTCTTGATTTCGTCGATGACTTCCTCGCGGGACATTTCCGTCAATACTTTCCCCAGCGCTTTATAGCCGTCAACGCCGATATATTCCTCGATATTCTCGGGATTGATCACACCGCAGTTTTTCAGCGCAATACGCATCTGCTTTTTATAGAAATCGACCTCATTCAGGCTCTTGATGTTGTCCTCTTCCACCGTTTCCTGATACAGCAGGCGCTTTACAATACGGCCTTTTAACAGGTGCTCGGAGACGATCTCCTTGATATCCTCCACCTGCACCCGGCTGTAGAACGCGCCCTCCGGGTATACAATCATAATCGGGCCCAGTGCACACAGGCCGAAGCACCCCGTCTTGATGACCTTGATTTCCTTGTCCAGCTCAAATGCCTTCAGCTGGGTTTCCATTTCCTTTATGAGCGCCTCACTGCCCGAGGAGGTACAGCCGGTACCGCCGCAGATCAGTACGTGACCTCTAACCATATCCATGTTCATTCTCATTCCTCTCGTTAAAAATATAACATACTCCGGCGCAAAAAACCGCCGTTAAAACTCCTTTACTGCGCCGCGCCGATGGTGTATTCCGATACAACCCGGCCGTTCACAATATGCTCTGCAACCACCTTCTGCGCCTTCTCCGGCGTCATTTTCACATAGGTGACCTTCTCCTGGCCCGGAACGAACACTTCCACAATCGGCTCCAGCCGGCACACGCCGATGCAGCCCGTCTGCACAACCGCCACATTCTCCAGGTTCCTCTTTGCCACTTCCTCCACAAATGCGCGCATTACCGGCCGCGCGCCTGCCGCGATCCCGCATGTCGCCATACCGACCACGATACGGATCCCGTTTTCTTCCTTGCGCAGCGTCACACCCGCCGCCGCCCGTTTCCTGATCTCTTCCAGTTCCGCTAAACTCTTCATATAGAACAACCTCCTATTTGTACGCTGTTTTCCCCGTCCCGCAGATATTCCAGGAGCCACAAAAGCACCTCCGGCGCATTCAGCGGAACGCCTCCAAGAATCTTTTTTATTTCCCGTGTATCCATCGAAAAGGTATTCCCGTCCACCGTATGGGTGTAAACAAAATCGACGTTTTCAAACGACGTCATCACGCCGTGCATGGTTTCAGCCATATCGCCCAGCGGCTGGCGGTCGATGTGGGAATGCACAAACCGCGCCGTGACCGTCGTCCCGACGCCCACCTCCGATTCAACCGAAAGCCCGCCGCCGCATTCCTCCGCGGCCTGCTTCAACAGCGGGATGCCCAGCCCCACCTTGCGGGTGGTCCGGCTGGTGGTAAACGGGTCGATCACTTTTTGCACAAATTCCGGGCTCATACCCTTCCCATTGTCCGTAATCGAAAATTCCAGAACGTCCTCCATGGTATCCTCAACCACGGTCACCTCCACCAGCGTTGCGCCGGCGGTGATGGAATTATGCAGGATATCCAAAATATGTAACGCCAGTTCCTTCATCTTATTCGTACTTCTTCAAAATGTCCGGCACTTCCTCCACCGTCAGACGGCCGTAAACGTCGTCGTTGATGGTGATGACCGGCGCCAGGCCGCACGCGCCGATGCAGCGGGTCGCGTCCAGCGAGAATTTACCGTCCTGCGTACATTCGCCCACATCGATGCCCAAAAGCTCCTTCAGCTTTTCCAAAATGTCCCCGGAGCCTTTTACATAACACGCCGTCCCAAGACAGACGCCAATCTGGTACACGCCCTTCGGGTTCAGCGAAAACTGGGTGTAAAACGTCACGATGCCGTAAATCTCCGCCAGCGGGACGCCCAGCCCCTCTGAAATCATGGCCTGTACTTCAAAGGGCAGGTACCCATAAATCTCCTGCGCCTCATGCAGGACCGGGATCGTCGCTCCCTGCTGCCCCTTATGGGCTTCAATAACCGCCCTGAGCTGCTCCTCCTGCTCTTTTGTACCGTTGAACGGTACAGTTTTTGCTTTGTCCATCAATAGTCCTCCTGTTCTAATATATCTGTATATTGCACAATAGCATATAAGATTGCAGTATATCCCCATTATTATAACAAGTTGCGTTTGAAAAATCTATATTCCAAAAGTAAAAAAGAAATTTACTCTATTTTGCACAAGATTTGTTCGACATTTTTAGAGGAAATATCTAAAAAATATACCGGTTCTGCGATATCCTCCAGGTAATGCGCATCCGAATTGGATAAAATATGATAAGTTTCAAATTCCTTTTCCATCCGTGCGCGGTTTTTCGGCGTGATTTCCACCGTCCGCACGGGCAGCTCCGGCGGGATAAACCCCAAATTCGACAGCACGCTGTAGCTGGAACGGTCAATATGGGCGGGAATGGCTATGCCGCCGCAGGCCGCCGCAGACCGGAACACCGCTTCAATGGGCAGCGTGGTGGCGCGCACCAACAGCAGCCCTTCCTCGCCGGTCACTTCGTCGGCGGCGTTCATATACAACTGGTTCCCAAAAATATCCTTCTGGTTCTGCACCGGCGGCAAATGCGCCCGCACGACCTCCTGCATCTGTTCGGCCGCCCCGATTGTGGGGAAGTAACACACCACATGCACCTCCTCCGCCGTTTCCACTTCCATGCCGGGCACGACCAAAAGCCGGTCCCCGGCGGCCTCCATCACCGCCCGGACATTCCCGCAGGAATTGTGGTCCGTCACAGCGATGGCGTCCAGCCCTTTGATTATCGCCATATTTACAATGTTATTGGGGGTCATTTCATCGTCCCCGCAGGGCGACAGGGCGGAATGGATGTGCAAATCGTAGTAGCACTTCATATCCCCAGCCCCGTCAAAGCGCCCGCCAGCTCGTAGGCCGTTTTTTCAGAGCCGAGCACCGCAATTTCTTCCAGCTCCGCCCTTTGGAGCATATTTCCGTCAGGCATAAACCCGTCGCACAGCAGTACGCAGCCCGCCTCCGTCAGCGACGCCACCGCCGCCACGTTGATATTGGTCTGGATGGTGATCCAGACATTGTCCTTCTGCACGCGGCTCATGGCAAGGCTCAATAAATCGCCGATATAGCATCCCCGCAGCGCCCGCTCCAGCCCTGCGCCGCCGCAAATTATTTTCAAGTCCAGCTGTTCCGCCAGTTCCGACACCTTCATGCAAAAACCCCCTCTTTCTATTCTTCATCCGGCTTCGCGGGGTTCTTGATGGCCGCATCCAGGTCGATCATCCCCCGCGCCAGCTCTGTGATCCGCTCCCGCAGCTTGAAGATACAATCCGTCTCCTGGGCATACCCCCGCACGATGTCCTCCGCCAGGGCACGGCAGGTGGGCGACCCGCAGGAGCCGCAGTCCAGCTTTGGCAGCCGTTCATAAATCTCCTCCAGCTGCACGATTTTCAGCATCGCCTTCTGGATGTCCTGATCCAAATTCATCACCGGGCGGTACACCAGCGGCCGGTCCCAGAAGGGGTCGATACCGCCGTCCTGCGGCGCGCCCTCATAGGGCAGCCCTTTACACAGGCGCTTCAGGCGGGATTCCGCCACAAAATTGTTCTCCGCCGCCAGCGGCCCGCCGACGCATCCCCCCGTACAGGCCAGCGCCTCCACGTAATCAATGTCGTTCAGCTTGCCGTCCTCAATGTCCTCCAGCAGTTTGATGACGTTGTGGATCCCGTCCACCGCCACCTGCCGTTCCACGCCCGAAGCTGCCGCTTCGCCGCCGGACGTGGCCCACAAAATCCCCTCCCGGCCGGAAACGCTTAAATGCTCGATCTCTGCCTCCGGGATTTTATTGATTTCATGGGCAATTTTTAAGTACGCGTCTTTGATGGAGATGGCGCCGTCCACCTGGGACTGCTGCACCGTCAGGGACGATTTGATTTCAGTGGCCTTCGCCGCACAGGGGCTGATGAAGATGATGCCGATCTCCTCATCCTTCAGGCCGGTTTTCTCCCGCGCTTCCCTGCGCGCCTGCTCCGCCGCCAGCTCCATGGGAGAGCGCAGCGGGATGATATTGTTGATCAAATTGGGGAAGCGCACCGCAATCAGCTTCACCACCGCCGGGCAGGCGGAGGAAATAGTGGGCTTCAAAAGCTCCCCCGATTCCAAAAGCTCCCGGGTTTTGCGGCTGGCGGCCTCCGCGCCGCGCGCCACCTCGAACACGTCGTCAAACCCAATTTTTTTCAGCGCCGTCAGCATCAGGTCGATGTTTTCCGCCTTGGAAAACTGGCTGCAATACGTGGGCGCCACCAGCGCCACCTTGTGCCGGAAGCGGTCCAGAATTTCAAAGCCGTCCGTTACCGCCTTTTTCGCATGGTACGGGCAGACGCGGATACATTCCCCACAGTCAATACAGCGC
The DNA here is from genome assembly GCA_018714645.1 of Candidatus Avimonoglobus intestinipullorum. GTDB lineage: Bacteria > Bacillota > Clostridia > UBA1381 > UBA1381 > Avimonoglobus > Avimonoglobus intestinipullorum. Next base: position 7,452 of record DVND01000058.1, on the reverse strand, counting down.
TCCTTCAATATTTTTGCTTTTCCGTTCTGGATACGGATGGCCTGCGTCGGGCAATGCTTCAGGCAGTTTGTACACCCCTTGCAGGCATCCCGGTCAAGCGTAACAGAATGCCAATACATATTGCCCCCTCCTTTCACGCCTGCTGAACATTGATGACCAGCTTCACCGTTGTTCCCTCTCCAACCGTTGTCTCAATTTCCATCTCGTCCGTATATTTCTTCATGTTCGGAAGGCCCATCCCCGCGCCGAACCCCAGCTCGCGCACCTTGTTGGTAGCGGTGGAATACCCCTCCTGCATCGCCTTTTCCACATCCGGGATCCCGGGGCCGGTATCCCGCAAATATGCCACAATCCGCTCCGGTGAAATCTGCACGTCGATCGTCCCGCCGTTGGCATGGATGACCATGTTGATTTCCCCCTCATACATGGCAATGGCCACGCGGCGCACCACCGCCGGGTTAAAGCCCAGCTGGTTCAGCGTTTTTTTTACCTTGCTGGAGGTCTCGCCCGCCAGGGTGAAGTCGCTTCCATCCACAGTAAAATGCAAATCCAGGGTATTATCCATCCACAATCCCCCCCTGGTTGCCCCGCAAGCCATCCAAATACAGCTTTCCGCAAGCGATGTACAGGGGATATTCCGTGGACAGGAGCACCATGTCCTTCATCTTCGCCATACCGACGAGGCTGTCCTCCGGCACCTTCCCCCGCACGAATACAATGGCGGTAATGTCCATCATCTCCGCCGTCCGGATCACCTGCGGGTTCATCAGCCCCGTCAACAGCAGCGCCCGGTCCTTCACAAACGCCAGCACGTCGCTCATCAAATCGCAGCCGCAGGCGGAATTCACTTCATTTTCCAGCAATTCTTCCCCCGTCAGAACCTTTGCGTTTAAAATATCCCGCACCTCTGATAGCTTCATACTGTACTCCTTTCCATATGTAATTTTTTCATAACGTTTATATTTTATCATAATTGCACGAATTACACAATGGATAATTTCTGCTATTTTGCATTTTTATCAATTTTGCAAAAACACCTTTCCAAAATCTATGCAACAATACCGTTTGTAAAATTTTTAAAATCCCTCTTGACAAACAGATTGTTTCATGCTATAGTGATAATAAAGTAGAGCGTAGATGAGAAGAGTTTAGATGAGTGTAGTTTTTTTGAATATGATTTTTCAATACCTCTGCTACTTTTAACAGGGGTATTTTTATACCCTGAACTCAAAGAAAGGGTGTATTTTATGACAAACATTCCGTACAAAATCTATCTTTCCGAAAGCGAGATGCCGAAGCACTGGATCGATATGCGTCCGTTCATGAAAGAATTGCCGGACCCGTTCATCCACCCTGCCACCTTGAAGCCCTGTACGACAGAGAATCTGGCGCCGGTGTTCTGCGATGAGCTGGTGAAACAGGAGCTGAACACCACGGAAAAATATATCGACATCCCACAGGGCATTTTGGATTTTTACAAAATGTACCGCCCGTCGCCGGTGGTACGGGCGTACAATCTGGAAAAAGCGCTGGGTACGCCGGCAAAAATCTACTATAAATTTGAAGGCAATAACACCTCCGGCTCCCACAAGCTGAATTCCGCCGCCGCCCAGGTCTACTATGCCAAGCAGCAGGGTCTGACCGCCCTCACCACAGAGACGGGCGCGGGGCAGTGGGGGACAGCGCTGGCCATGGCCTGCGCGTTTTACGGCATCGGCCTGACCGTGTACATGGTCAAGGTTTCCGCCCAGCAGAAGCCGCACCGGAAGGCGGTCATCGAGACCTACGGCGGCAAGGTCATCCCGTCGCCGTCGGATACGACGGAGGTCGGGCGCAAAATTTTGGCGGAAAACCCCGGCACCGGCGGTTCCCTGGGCTGCGCCATCTCCGAAGCCATGGAGGTCGCCCTGAAAACCGACAACTGCCGTTACGTTTTGGGAAGCGTTTTAAACCATGTGCTGCTGCACCAGTCCATCATCGGCCAGGAAACAAAAGCGGCGCTGGATAAATACGATATCCAGCCGGATGTGATCATCGGCTGCGCCGGCGGCGGCTCCAATTTGGGCGGCCTGATCGCCCCGTTCATGGCGGAGCGGCTGGAAGGGAAAAATAACATCCAGTTCATCGCCGTGGAGCCGGCGTCCTGCCCGTCGCTGACCCGCGGCAAATACGCCTTCGATTTCGGCGACACCGGCAAGACCACGCCGCTAATGCGCATGTATACGCTGGGCTGCGGCTTTATGCCGTCGGCAAACCATGCGGGCGGCCTGCGCTATCATGGCATGTCCCCCATTGTTTCCAAGCTGTATCATGACGGCTACATTTCGGCCCGTTCCGTGGAGCAGACAAAGGTATTCGACGCGGCGACGCTCTTTGCCCGCACCGAAGGCACCCTGCCCGCACCGGAATCCTCCCACGCAATCAAGGTCGCCATTGACGAGGCGCTGCGCTGCAAGGAAACCGGGGAAGAGCAAACCATCCTGTTCGGCCTGACCGGCACGGGGTACTTCGATATGACCGCTTATATCGCCTATAACAACGGGGAAATGACGGATTATATCCCCACGGATGCAGATTTGCAGAAAGGCTTCGATTCCCTGCCGAAAGTGGAACTGTAAGAATAAACACAAGACAACCTTTAAAAACCCCCTTTAAACAAACCGTTTAAAGGGGGTTTTTTGAGCAAATCTATAAGCCGGGTTCTGTATTGGGCGGTTATCTATCTGTGGCGCACAATTGCTCATGCGCTCAAGCCATCATTCGGGGAAGCGCCGAGCAGGCTTGGTTTCCCGCGTTGATGTTGCTCCGGATGGGGTTTACACCGGGGGACAGTCGCCAGCCCCCGTGTGAGCTCTTACCTCACATTTCCACACTTACCTTTTCAAAAGGCGTTTCTTTTCTGTTGCACTATCCTTGGAGTCGCCTCCACCGGGCGTTACCCGGCATCCTCGCTCTATGGAGCCCGGACTTTCCTCACGCGCCTTACGGCGCCCGCAACCGCCTGACTTACTCAAAGCCCTATGATTGTATCACCTCCGGCGCCGTTTGTCAACTACAACAGCACATAGGTGGAAGCCAGCGCCGCCAGCGCCAGCACAATCATCGCCACGCCGCCCGCCGGGTTGTGTTCCCGGAAGTTCCAGACCGCAAAGCTCAGCGTCCGCAGCGTCCCGATAATCACTAATGCAATAATGAGAACAATTAACGGCATCAGGCCTCACCTCACTCTCCTATCCGTTCTTCATTGCGCAAAATCAGCCCCGTCCCACGCAGCTTCAAACGTACTTCCACATGGAATTCCGCATCCTTATACCGCTCCAGCCAGTCATACGCTTCAAACTGCTGGTGCGTCCAGAATGACCGTTTTGCATAGCTTCCAAAGCCCACAATATCAGACTCCAAATCCTGTGCAGTGGCCTCCAAAAATTTTTCAAGCGCCTCTTGCACGTACCCGGTGATTTCCTGTTCATAATTTTGAATATCATTCTCCAGGAATATATAGGGCGAAATGGATACAAAATCCCCCACCAAAAAAACCTCGAGATCAATTTTTGGATGGTCACCGCTGACATCTACCTTATAGCGCGGCTTCCGGTTTTGCTCCAGCCGCAGCGTTGTGGGGTCGTCGGGGGAATCCTGGCTGTAAAAGTTTGTATAACTGTATTTGAACTGCCCGCTGGCAATGCTGAAAAGCTCGCTTTCTATGGCATTCAGCTCCCCAATCATTTTATCGCCGTCAAACACCGCCAAACCCATAACCTCGCTCTTATTTTGCTTCTCCACATCCATATTGCCGGCAATATATTCTTTTACACGGTATTCAAAGCCCTGCTCGTTTATTTCAATATCCCGCACAATTTCCTCCTCCCCGGCACCGTTGGATTCCGCCTGCCCGCTGGAGCTGCCGCCGGAATCTTCACTTCCGGTTTCTTCTCCAGCCCCTTTTGTTTCCCGTCCCCCTTTTTCCTCTTTTTCTGTCCCTTCTTCCACTGCTGCCAACGGCAATACACTATTTTTTTCCTCAGACGTCATATAAAAATAAAAATCCTGGGACAAATTCTTAGGAACAAAACCTGAATATTCATTCTCAAAAATTAACTGATAATACTTTTCCGGATTGACTTCCATCACCGGATGGATTCCCTCTAAATAAGCCTTTGCCTCGCCTTTTGCAACGCACAGATAGATATTCGGGCGGATATCACTGCTCCGGGCAATGGTATCCGCCATATCCAGCACGCCCTGCTTTGCCACCTCCTCCGAAATGACAATCAGCTTCATATGCGCCAGCGTAAACCGCTTGCTGACTATATGGTTTGCCAGGTTTATACCGGAATAAATGGTCGGCGCGTTTACGGTGACAATCCCAAAGGCTTCTTCGCCGCCGGGCCCGCCTTCCTCGCTGGCGCCGCCGCTGATTTGCGTCGGCCGCGCAAACTGGATCGTAAACGTATACTCCCCGGCATGTGCGCCCCGGTCGACGCCCAACGCCATGACATATACAATGTCGTTGGGCTCATCCGCATCATAACAGCCGGTCAGCGAAAACAGCAAAACCAACGCTAAAAAGAGACTTTTAACCTTTTTCAACCTGGTCACGCCTCCTCACTTTAAATCTGTAAAGTATGCCGATGATGATGGGCAGCGCAAACGCCATCGGATAGAGCACCGCTGATACGAGGATGTTCCTGTTATATAAATCCACAATCGTCTCCGGAAGCAACGACAACATCACCACCAGCGTAATCATTGGCACAATTACCGGCTTGTAGTATTTCAGGCCAAACGTTTCCTTCCAGACCTGGCAGAGTGCAAACAAATACAGGGATGAATACAGCAGCATCGCGATGGACCAGACGAATTCAAAAACCGCTTCCAACCGCTGGAAAAACCGCCCGATACGCACCAGCCGCGCCAGCATATACAGCGGCGTCACAAATTCCTCCGACGCCGGATACGGGAAAATCATCACAAACACAAAAGCAATCAATGCGCCGACAAACCCGCTGATCCCAATTGCCATGAACCCGCTTTTTTGGGCTGATTTTTTATCGCCGCAAAATGGCAGCAGGATATTCAGCATTAAAATATCTGCAAAAATCCGTAGTTCATCCAACCCTTTCACGAAAATATTATATGTCCCTTTTCCAAAAAACGGAAAAAGATTGTTGACATGAAACATCGGGACCAGCAATAAGATAAAGATAAACAGCACCACGCCGGCAATGGGCAGGAACAGGGCGTGAATCCTGGAAATGGAGTCAATCCCCATATAAGCTCCAAAAGCCACACTGACCGCAAACAGCAAAATGATAAATTCCATGGGTGTATCAGGCAGCAGCACTTCATTGACAATTTCGGGAAAAAACCGCATATTGATGGACATATTCAACAACAGGATAACCGTAACCACCAGTCCCACCACAATTTTCAATGGCTTTTTCCCAACACGTTCCGCCAGTGTGACAACGTCCTGCATCCCCGCCTTTTCATATGCCTTTACCGTTATATAGAAAATAAATAATGCGATTAGGGTCATATAAATCATCTGTATCCAAGCGGCACTCCCGGATCTTACGACCAATGCACGCGGGAAACTAAACAGCAATTTGACGGAAATGGCGTTTATAACAAGGCTGGTCATTTCTTTGCTTTTAATCTTCAATTTACTCATCAAACTCCCAGCTTTCTATTGGTCTTTTCGTCCTATTTTCCATTTACGGCTGATTTTTGGTTCCTGAATTTTATCTTTTGGGGACAGGAAATCAGGCCGTTTTTCCTTTTTCCACAAGGGGCTCACAAACACGGAATTTCCAATATTGCTGCTCCCGCCTTTGGTGATAAGGGATAAGAACGGGATACCGAAGCTCTTCTGCGCGCCTATATACAGTGCATACATGAAAATCCCGATTGCCACGCCGTAAAACCCGCTGATCGTCGCCAAAAGGACAAATGCCCATTTTAAGATCCGGTAACTCCACCCCAAGGAATAATCCGAGGTGGCGAAAGACCCAATGCCTGTAATTGCGATTACAATGATCATTAATGGGCTGACAATTTTTGCGCTGACCGCCGCCTGCCCTAAAATCAAACCACCCACAATACCCAATGTCGATCCAATCGGGCCGGGCATGCGGATCCCCGCTTCCCGAATCATTTCAAAGGAAAAATCCATCAGCAAAAATTCCATAAACGTGGAAAACGGAACGTTTTCCCGGGAAGCACTGATGGCAAATAATAAATATGTTGGGATCAATTCCTGGTGAAACAGGGTAATTGCGATATACAGTGCCGGCAGAAGGATAGAACTCAGCATTGCCACCAGCCGTACAATGCGCGACATGTTTGCAAAAGGGACACGTAAATAGGCATCTGATGCAGAGTGGGTCAACTCAAAGGCATTGGTTGGAAAAATCAATGCCCGGGGGCTCCCGTTCAGCAGCAGCGCCACGCGCCCCTCTGAAAGCGCCCGCGCCACCCGGTCTGGGCGTTCCGTGGCTAAAAGCTGGTTCGTAATTAAAAACGTGTTTTCCTCCAGCATCATCGCCACTTCCTCAATGGCAATGACATAATCCATAGTAATGCCGTCAATCTTTCTCCGGACTTCATTTACAAGGGATTCATTGGCTAAATCGGAAATATACATTAATACCCCGCGCGTTTTGCTGATTTTTCCGATTTTTGTCCCCTCGCAAATTAATTTTTCCGTTTTTAAAATTTTCCGCACCAGTGCGGAGTTATTCCGCAGCATTTCCGCAAACGCTTCCTGCGGCCCATAAATAGACTGTTCGTTTTCAGGTTTGTCAATACTGCGGTGTCCCCAGCTGCGGACGTCTAAAATAAAGCCTTTGTCCATACCGTCCACAAATAAACCGCAGCTTCCAAAATTCACTTCTTCTATAATGTCCTCCATCATATCCGTGGCCATGGCCTGGCTATGTGAAACAAACTGCTCGATAATTGCTTCCGGGTCATTGTGCAATTCTTCGTCTGTAAATAACGGCAATTCCTGCAGGGTATTAATAATTGCCAGGTTCATGGCATCCGTACTGACCATTCCATCATAAAAGATTAAAAAACATTTGCGTGCGCCCCGCATGGCAATGCGGCGCATAACAAAATCATTGTTTTTCGGATAACTAAACCTGCTTTTGAGATAGTTAAAGTTTGTTTCAAGGTTCGGATCCACTTTGACCTGGGAAACGTCTATCGTCTCCTGGGTGCGGACGTCGTATTTTATATCATTTTGCTGTTCTTCCAAGGTAAATAAATCACCTTCTACCGGTTTTTGAAAAAACAGCAATTTTTTCAGCATCTGCATTGGCTTCATAAAATCTGCCCTTTCTTTGATAGATACCCTTATACTTTCCTTTTTTAGCAATTTTATACATTGTTTCACGTGAAACAATACAAATTCCTGTAAAAATAAAAAATGTTTCACGTGAAACATTT
>DVND01000057.1 GCA_018714645.1 Candidatus Avimonoglobus intestinipullorum | reverse complement strand
CACCCACCCATGCTTCCTTGGCCCGCTGCTCGTCCGAGTAGGTCCAGTTTTGCCTGCTCCGTTTCTGCCGAGCAAACCATAAATTTTGCCCTTTGGCACATGAAGATTTACCTTATCGTGATGGAAATTGTTGAAAAATATCACTACTCCCCCAACCTGCTGGGCAGGCACCTTCGGACGAAGGAGACGCGGATCATCCTGGTGATTTTGACGTCGGTGGCCAACTCGTTTTCCAGCCGCGTCGTCAGCGGCATTGACGAAGAGGCGCGGAAACATGGATACCACACGCTGGTCTGTATGACGAATGACAGCCTGGAAAGCGAAAAATCCTATCTGGATTTGATTCGCGACGGCGTGGCGGACGGCGCAGTGGTTATGAATACGGCGATGAGCCGGGAGGAATACCATGCGTTCTCCGAAAGGTACAATATTGTGCAGTGCAGCGAATTCATAGACGAGCGCGCGCCCTATGTGGCGATCGACAACGTGAAGGCCGCGTATGACGCCGTGAAGCACCTGTTGGAGCTGGGGCGCAGAAGGATTGCCTATTGCGGTGTGAAAAACCATTTCACGTCCTCTCACAGGCGGTATGACGGGTACATAAAAGCGCTGGAGGAATATGGCGTGGCGCCGGACCGGGACATCATCTATGACGGGGATTATGGGTTCCGGAGCGCATGGCGGTTGACGCGGCAGAAAACCGAAGCCGGGCATCTCTTTGACGGACTGTTCACTATTTCCGACCGTATGGCGGCGGGCGCTATCAGCGCGGTGCAGCAGGCGGGGAAAAAGGTGCCGGAGGATGTGGCGGTCGTCGGTTTTGACAATATTGACATTTCCTATATGATGAAACCGACCATCACGACCGTTTCGCAGCCCAAGAAGGAGCTGGGGCAGGAGGCGTTTTTGCTGCTGTTAAAACGACTGCGCGGGGAACGCCCCGAAAGTAAAATATTGGATTATAACATGGTTTTTAGAGAATCTACAAAAATTTAAGGAGGAACAAACAATGGCAAGAGAAGTAAGAGTAGGAATTATCGGATGCGGGGGCATTGCGAACGGGAAGCATATGCCGTCCCTTTCCAAGCTTGAGAATGTAAAGATGGTGGCGTTCTGCGACATCATCAAGGAGCGCGCTGAAAAGGCGGCAAAGGACTATGGTGTAGAAGGCGCAAAGGTGTACACCGATTATAAGGAAATGATCGAAAAAGAGGATTTGGAAGTGGTACACGTTTGTACGCCGAATAAATCCCATTCCCCGATTTCCGTATATGCCATGGAGCATGACTGCCACGTCATGTGTGAAAAGCCGATGGCAAAAACCTATGCGGATGCGCAGAAGATGCTGGAAGCGCATAAGCGGACAGGCAAAAAGCTGACAATCGGATATCAGAACCGGTTCCGCCCGGACAGCCTGACCATGAAAAGAGCCTGTGAGAGCGGTGAGCTGGGTGAAATCTATTATGCAAAAGGCCATGCAATTCGCCGCCGTGCGGTGCCGACCTGGGGCGTGTTCCTGAATGAAGAAGAACAGGGCGGCGGTCCGTTGATCGATATCGGGACACACGCTTTGGATTTGACGCTTTGGATGATGGATAACTATAAACCGGTCAGCGTGAAAGGCAGCGTGTATAAAAAGCTGGGCGACCAGACGGAAACGGGCAACGCATGGGGTGATTGGGACCCGAAGGAATATACGGTTGAGGATTCCGCGTTTGGGTTCATTACCATGGAAAACGGTGCGACGATCGTTCTGGAGAGCAGCTGGGCGCTGAACACGTTGGATGTAAAGGAAGCAAAATGTACGCTTTGCGGAACAAAGGCCGGCGCGGATATGGAAAAAGAGCTGCGTATTAATAAGGTTGAATACGGAAAACAGGTGACCAAGGAGTTTAACCTTGAGGCGGGCGGCGTTGCATTTTTTGACGGAGCATCGTCCGATCCGGCAGAGATCGAAGCGTGGCAGTGGATCGATGCGGTCATTAATGACAAAGAGCCGACTGTAAAGCCGGAACAGGCCATTGTTGTCACACAGATTCTGGAAGCGATTTATGAAAGCGCCAAGACAGGCAAGGAAGTGATTTTGAAATGATTCGCGTAACAGTGTGGAATGAAAACGTTCATGAACGGGAGCAGGAGCATGTGAAGGCTGTCTATCCGGACGGCATCCATAACTGTATCAAGCGGTTTCTGGAATCCGACGAGGTGGCTGTGACAACAGCCACCCTGGATATGCCGGACTGCGGCTTGCCGGACGAGGTTTTGAACAATACGGACGTCATGATCTGGTGGGGGCACTGCCATCATCATGAGGTTCCGGATGAACTTGCGAAAAAGGTGCAGGAGCGTGTGCTCAAGGGAATGGGATTGATTGTGCTGCATTCTGGCCACTATTCCAAGCCGTTCAAGCTGCTGATGGGCACCAGCTGTGACCTGCGCTGGCGCGACGGCGACCGGGAGCGGGTGTGGTGCGTGAATCCGACCCACCCCATTGCCCAGGGCCTGCCGGATTATTTCGAGCTGGAGCATGAGGAAATGTATGGGGAGTGCTTTAAAATCCCGAAGCCGGACGACGTGGTGTTTGCCGGATGGTTTGCCGGCGGCGAGCTGTTCCGCAGCGGTTGTACGTTTACCCGCGGTAACGGGAAGGTGTTCTATTTCCAGCCGGGGCATGAAGAATTCCCGACTTATAAAAACGAATATGTACAAAAAATCATAAAAAATGCGGTTCAATGGGCAAAGCCGGTCCAGATGCTGGAAACGCTGGAATGCATCCATCCCGAAGAACCGATTGAAAAATAAGGAGTGATCTGCGATGAAATTAGGAGTAATGTCCCCGGTCTTGAATCAAATGGGGTTAGAAGAAGCGCTTGCGTATCTTTCCAGCCTGGGTGTGGATTGTCTGGAAATCGGCGCCGGCGGATATCCGGGGAAAGCGCATCTCGACCCGAAGGATTATCTGGATAATCCCGCAAAGGTTGAAGAATTGAAAGGCCTTTTAAAGAAGTATAATATTGAAATCGCAGCGGTCAGCTGCCACGGAAACCCGATCCATCCCAATAAGGAAATCGCGGCGAGATACCATAATGAATTTGTGGACGCCATGAAAATTGCCGTGATGCTGGGCGTGGATACGATCATCGGATTTTCAGGCTGCCCGGGGGACTGTGAAAATTCCAAAAACCCCAACTGGGTGACCTGCGCGTGGCCGGAGGACTATCTGGAAATCCTGGATTGGCAGTGGAACCAGGTGCTGATCCCGTATTGGAAGGAAACCGCGAAGCTGGCAAAGGAAATCGGTATCAAGCGCATTGCGTTTGAACTGCATCCGGGCTTCTGCGTCTATAATCCGTCTACGCTCCTGCGCCTGCGGGAAGCGGTTGGCGATATCATCGGTGCAAACCTTGACCCGAGCCATCTGTTCTGGCAGGGCATTGACCCGTGCGAGGCGATCAAGTATCTGCAGGGGGCAATTTACCATTTCCATGCGAAAGATACGAAAATCGACGCGGCGAACACGGCGAAAATCGGTGTCCTGGATACGCAAAGCTATGGCGATATCCTGAACCGTTCCTGGGTGTTCCGCACCGTGGGCTACGGCCACTCTGCGGAGGTTTGGAATAACATCATCAGTACGCTGAAGGCGACCGGTTATGACGGTGTTATCAGCATTGAGCATGAGGACGGTTTGATGTCGCCGAAGGAAGGGCTTGAAAAAGCGATCAAGTTCCTGAAGGACGTTATTATCTATGAAACAGCGGGAGAAATGTGGTGGGCATAATGATACACAAAGTGGGAATTATCGGTTTTGGCGGGATGGCCCGTTACCATTATAATACATTAAAAAAGTACGGCCGCGCGGAGGTGAAGGGTATTTTTGACCTGGATCCGGCCGTGATGGAGTATGCAAAAGAACATAATATTGGGACATATGCGTCAAAGGAAGCGCTTTTGGGCGACCCGGAAATCGACTTGGTTTTGATTGCGACAACCAATGAAGCGCATAAGCCGCTGGCGATTGAAGCGCTGGCGGCGGGGAAAAATGTGATCTGTGAAAAACCGGTGACGTTGAATTCTGCCGAATTGATTGAAATTATGGATGCGGCGAAGAAATATGGGAAGGTGTTTACCATTGACCAGAACCGCCGCACCAACAAGGATTTTGTCCTGATGAAGCGGAAAGTGGAGGAAGGGCTTCTGGGCGACGTATACGTCATAGAATCCCGTGTAGAAGGCTCCCGCGGGATGCCCAAGGGCTGGCGGACGCTGAAAGATTTGGGCGGCGGCATGATGCTGGATTGGGGCGTACATTTGATCGACCAGTTGATGTATATGTACAGCGATAAGAAGGTTGTCAATGTATTCTGTAAAATGTATAAGATCCAGTATCCGGAGGTGGATGATAACTTCCGCATGACGTTTGAATTCGAGGGTGGCCCGACGGCGCATATTGAGGTTTCCACCAACAACTACATCACTCATCCGCGTTGGTATGTGCTGGGGAAGGATGGTACGCTGCAAATTGGCGATTGGGACTGTGAAGGAGAGATCGTCCGCTGTATTGATAAGGAAGACCAATGGCAGGAAGAAATCTTCTATACGAAGGCCGGCCCTACAAAGACCATGGCGCCTCGAAGCGAGAAATCCACAGAAACCATTGCAATCAGTGAGCCGATGGATGTGGTGGATGATTTGACCGTCGTATACGACCAATTTATTGACGCAGTGGAGGGCAAAGCGGAGCTGACCATCAAGCCGGAGCAGGCGCTGCGTGTCATGCAGGTGATGGAAGCCGCATTTGAATCGGACGCAAAGGCAGAAGCGATTCATACAAATATTTGATATTTGAAAGGGTTGTTAAAAAATGGAAGTATCATTGCAATTATGGTCTGTCAGGGACGAAGTGGAAAAAAGCATGCGGGACACGCTGAAAATGGTGAAAGAGCATGGCTATGCCGGTGTGGAGTATGCGGGTTTCGGTGACTTGACGGCGGAAGAAATGAAAGCGGAACTGAAGAAAAACGGTTTGTATTCCATTGGCTCCCATACGGGCATGGACTTGTTTGAAACTGCGTTGCGCGAGAATCTGGAATACAATCAGAAGATTGGTTCTAAGTATATGATTATCCCTTGGGCAAAGTGCGAATCCAAGGAAGAAGTGCAGAAAGTCATTGACCTTTTGAACGCTTCCAGTGTAGTTGCGAAAGAATATGGATTAAAAGTTGGATACCACAACCATGACCAGGAATTTAAAAAGTTTGACGGTAAATATGTGTTGGATATGATTGCCGAAGGCACAAATGACGACGTTATTTTGGAAGTGGATGTGTTCTGGGTGGCAAAGGCGGGGGAAGACCCGTACAAATACCTGGAAAAATGGGGCAAAAAGGTGGAA
>DVND01000056.1 GCA_018714645.1 Candidatus Avimonoglobus intestinipullorum | reverse complement strand
CAGGTTAATTATATGCTGGAACACACGATAAATGCATACTTAACACATCTTGAAAGGGAAAAAAACAAATAGCTGGTGGGTTGTTGCACCTCCTACCTATCCGCTTCATATTTGCTGGCGGGCCTGTTTCGGCCCCCGCCCTGCAATTTTATTCCCTGAATTTATTTTTCCTTTTCCCCCTCGAGTGCCTTTTCCCACGAGCTGGAAAAGGCACCAAAAGAGCCCGTCCTGCGGACGTCTGGAATTGCGGTTACTCGGAACATTACAACAGTTCCTTTGTGCCCCGCCAATGCGCCCGGCCTGTGCCCTTGGAAAGCAATTGCTTTATTTTTTGCAATTGGCGCGCCGGCGGACTCCATCGCTGCGCCCTGTCGCATCGGGTGGAGCCGAATGTGAAAAGTGGTTTTTTCCAAGCGCTCCGCAGAGCGCATAAAATCTGGAAAAACCACTTTTTACCTGAGGCGCACATAAAAAGGCACTTTTGGGTACTTTTCCTGCCCGTGGAAAAGTACCCCGAGGGGGGAGGAAAAATAAATTTAGGGAATAAGACTATAGGGCGGGGGCCGGAACTGGCCCGCCAGCCAATATAAAGCAGATAGGCGGGGGTCGAAACCACGCCGCCTGTTTTTATAAGACGGAAAAGGGGAAACCTTTTCAAGTTAAATGTATCTGGTGGTGCAAAACCCCCTCGCCCTTTTTTATAAAATGGAAAGGGGAAATCTTTTCAAGATCATTGTATCGCGAAAACCATAACTGCTCCGCAGGCATAAAAAACAGAGTGCACAAATCGTACACTCTGTTTTTTTATATCCAGCTTAGCGTGGGTTTTTAATCGCAGCCTGCGCCGCAGCCAACCGCGCAATCGGGACACGGAACGGGGAGCAGGATACATAATCCAGGCCAACATTGTGGCAGAACTCGACCGTTGACGGGTCACCACCGTGCTCACCGCAGATACCCAGCATGATGTCCGGGCGGGTCTTTCTGCCCAGTTCAGCAGCCATCTGCACCAGCTTGCCGACGCCAACTTGGTCAAGGCGTGCAAACGGATCGGATTCATAGATCTTGTTGTCATAGTAAGCGCCCAAGAACTTACCAGCATCATCACGGGAGAACCCGAATGTCATCTGTGTCAAATCGTTTGTACCAAAGGAGAAGAATTCTGCTTCCTTCGCAATTTCATCTGCTGTCAAAGCAGCTCTTGGAATTTCGATCATGGTACCAACCTTGTATTTCAGGTCGATGCCGGCCTTTTTAATTTCCTCGTCGGCCGTCTCAACAACAACCTTTTTCACAAATTGCAGCTCTTTCACTTCGCCAACCAGCGGGATCATGATTTCCGGGACAATGTTCCAGTCAGGATGCTTCTTGGAAACATTGATTGCAGCCTTGATAACCGCTCTGGTCTGCATAGCCGGGATTTCAGGGTATGTTACCGCCAGACGGCAGCCGCGGTGGCCCATCATCGGGTTGAATTCATGCAGGGAAGCAATGATGTTTTTGATTTCCTGCACGGTCTTGCCCTGTGTTTTTGCCAGCAATTCAATGTCTTTTTCCTCTGTGGGGACAAATTCATGCAATGGGGGATCCAGGAACCGGATATTCACGTGTTTGCCTTCCATTGCTTCGTAAAGCTGTTCAAAGTCGCCCTGCTGCATCGGCTCCAATTTCGCCAGCGCCGCTTCACGCTGCTCAACGGTATCGGAGCAGATCATCTCGCGGATTGCCGCAATCCTGTCTGCTTCGAAGAACATGTGCTCTGTGCGGCAAAGGCCGATGCCCTGCGCGCCAAAGCTTGCAGCCTGTTTTGCATCCTTCGGCGTATCCGCATTGGTGCGCACTTCCAGCGCGCGGTATTTATCCGCCCAATCCATAATGCGCTTAAATTCGCCGCCGATAGAAGCCTCTACAGTCGGGATTGCTTCCCCGTAGATATTCCCTGTGGAACCGTCGAGAGAAATCCAGTCGCCCTCGGTATAGGTTCTGCCGGCCAATTCAAACTTCTTGTTTTCTTCATCCATTTTAATTTCGCCGCAACCGGACACACAGCATGTCCCCATGCCGCGCGCAACAACTGCCGCATGGGAGGTCATACCGCCGCGCACGGTCAGGATACCCTGGGAATAATGCATGCCCTCGATGTCCTCCGGAGAGGTCTCCAGACGGACCAGGATGACCTTTTCGCCTCTCTGTGCCCATTCTGTAGCGTCCTCTGCGGTGAACACAACGCGTCCGCATGCAGCGCCCGGGGATGCAGCCAATGCAGTTGCAACCGGCTTCGCAGCCTTCAGGGCAGCCGCTTCAAACTGCGGGTGCAGCAATGCGTCCAGCTGCTTCGGATCGATCATCAGCACCGCTTCTTTTTCGGAAATCATGCCTTCGTCCACCAGGTCGCAGGCGATTTTCAGCGCAGCGGCTGCGGTCCTCTTCCCATTCCTGGTCTGCAGCATGTACAATTTCTTATCTTCAATGGTAAATTCCATGTCCTGCATGTCGCGGTAATGTTTTTCCAGCTTGCTGCTGATTTCCACAAACTGGTTGTATGCATCCGGCATTACCTCTTTCAGCTGGTCGATAGTCTGCGGCGTGCGCACGCCTGCAACCACGTCCTCGCCCTGGGCATTCATCAGGAATTCGCCGAACAATTTCTTCTCGCCGGTTGCGGGGTTTCTTGTAAACGCAACACCGGTACCCGATGTGTCGCCCATGTTCCCGAATACCATCGCCTGTACGTTAACAGCCGTCCCCCAGCTGGAGGGGATATCGTTCATCCTTCTGTAGTAAATCGCGCGGGGGTTGTCCCAGGAACGGAACACGGCCTTCACCGCGCCCATCAGCTGTTCTTTCGGGTCGGACGGGAAGTCTGTCCCGATCTTTGCCTTATATTCTGCCTTGAACTGCTCCGCCAATGTCTTTAAATCGTCGGCATCCAGTTCTGTATCCAGGGTCACGCCCTTCTTTTCCTTCATCTCGTCAATGAGCTGCTCGAAATACTTCTTGCCGACTTCCATAACAACATCGGAGTACATCTGGATGAACCGACGGTAGGAATCATAGGCAAACCGGCGGTTGTTGGTCTTTTTCGCAAACGCCTCCACAACCTCGTCGTTCAGGCCCAGGTTCAGGATGGTGTCCATCATACCCGGCATGGAAGCCCGTGCGCCGGAACGGACGGATACCAGCAGCGGATTATCCATATCGCCGAATTTCTTACCTGTGATTTCTTCCATCTTCCCGATGTATTCCATAATTTGCGCCTGGATTTCATCGTTGATCTTTTCGCCGTCGGCATAATATTGTGTACACGCCTCCGTCGAAATTGTAAACCCTTGCGGGACCGGCATTCCCAAATTGGTCATTTCCGCCAGGTTGGCGCCTTTACCGCCAAGCAGTTCTCTCATGGAGCCGTTGCCCTCTGAGAACAGATAAACATACTTTTTTCCCATTGTATCTCCTCCTGTAATTTTTCAAGCGTCTAAAGCGGCGCTTGCGTCTTTATTATTATACCATAATTTTTCAAAAAGTCTACATAATTTAACCAATTATTTCATTTTTATTACAATAAATGTTCAAAACGCCGCCTTATTCCGCCAAACATTGTCGCCCCTTTATCCATTATGCAGATAAAAAGGGCAGTACTACAAGCTATAGTACGCCCCTTCACATCAATCCTTAGAAACCTTCACAACTTCTTTTCCCTTATAATAGCCACAAGCTTTACATACTCTGTGAGGCATCTTATATTCGTGGCACTGTGGGCATTCCACCATACCAGGAACCGTCAATTTCCAATTTGCACGTCTTTTATCGCGTCTTGATCTCGATACTTTACCCTTTGGTACTGCCATCTCAATCGCACCTCCTATTCGGTATCAGATGTTTTCTTCATGATCTCAGCCAATGCGGCCCATCGCGGGTCAATCTCCTCTTTCTGGCAGCCGCAGTCCCCCTCGTTCAGGTCTGCGCCGCAGTGGGGGCAAAGCCCCTTGCAATCCTCTTTGCACAAATACTTTCCCGATACATTGGTCAGGAAATTGTTCAGGACAATGTCGCTGATGTCGATTTCCGTGCCTGAAAACAGTACAATGTCCTCGTCATGGGAGGCTGTCCCGTCCTCCCGGGCCAGGATCTCGGCAATTTTAAATTTGACCGGGACCTCCAGCGGCTGATTGCATCGGGCGCAATGCACCGTCATCTTCCCGGTCACCTTTGCTTTGAATTCAAAGGATTGCGTGTTGTTCGTAATGCTGCCGTCAATCAACAGAGGGGTTTTGAAAGAGAACCGTTCCCCTAAGAAGGAAACGTCCTCCATGAAAAGGTCACCTGAAACCATAATCCTTGCGCCGTAGTCCTTCATAATCCCGGACAGGTCAATAATCATAGCCATTCTCCATTTCCTGCATCGGCATGAAAAGCCCGCCGAACCGCTCGTCTAAGCGGCCCGGCAGTGTAAAGCCCACGTTATTTCAATTCTACCTTCGCGCCTGCTTCTTCCAACTTTGCCTTCATCGCTTCCGCTTCTTCCTTCGCAACGCCGGACTTCAGCGGCTTCGGCGCTTCGTCAACCAAAGCTTTTGCTTCCTTCAGGCCCAGGCCTGTGATCTCTCTTACAACCTTGATAACGTTCAGCTTGGAAGCGCCCGCTTCTGCCAAAACAACCTCAAATTCGGATTGCTCAGCCGCTGCCGCGCCGCCTTCAGCCGCTGCGCCGCCGGCTACCATCACCGGGGCTGCCGCGGATACGCCGAACTCTTCTTCCATCAACTTCACAAGTTCTGCAACTTCCAACAATTTCAATTCTTTGATATCATCCAGTATTTTCTGTACGTCTGCCATTTTTTTGACCTCCTGTTTTCTATTTTTTCATTATTCAGCGTTTTCTTCCGTTGCTGCGGGAGCCTCTTCTTCAGCCGCCGGGGTTGCTTCCTCTGCTGCTGCCGGCTCCTCTGCCGCAGGCGCTTCCGCCTCCGCCGGGGCTGCTTCCGCCGCAGGCGCGGCTTCTTCTGCCGGCGCTTCAGCGGTTTCCCCCGCCTTCTTCGCAATCAGGTCCGGAATTTCCACGCCGCCCTCTGCGATTGTGTTAAGCAATCTTGCCAGGCCGGAAATCGGGGAATTCAAGCTGCCCATGATCTTCGCAATAAGTGTTTCCTTGCTGGGCGTTTTCGCCAGCTGCTTCAGCTCGTCCATGGACAGTACCTTGCCGTCCATAAAGCCGGATTTCAGCTCCAGCTTTTCGTTTTCCTTGGCGTAATCCGCCAAAACCTTCGCCGGTGCAACTGCGTCCTCCGATATTGCCAGGGCGGTCGGCCCATGCAGGATCGAATCCAGCTCCTCCAGGCCCGTTTCCTTGGTGGCAAGGCGGAGCAACGTGTTTTTCACAACAAAATACTGAACGCCCGCCGCGCGCAAATTGTTTCTCAGCTTTGTGTCCTCTTCAACAGTCAGCCCTCTGTAGTCAACCAGCACGCCTGTTGTCGCGCCCTTCAAAGCCTCAACGAGTTCTGCAACCTGTGCTTTTTTCGCCTCTAACACTTTTTCACTTGGCATTTGGTGTTCACCTCCCATAAAGATGTATGCCCTCAAAAAAGAAGGCCCTTTGCCGTAGACAAGCAAAGAGCCGTTAATAGCCATAACTGTACTATATAACACCCTCGGTAGGACTTACAGGGTCTCCCCATGCCGACTGTCTACGGATTGTTTTATCAACGTATGGTATCATACCACACGGATGAACCCTTGTCAATCTTTTTTTCAAAATTAACCGGAAATTTTTGCGCTGTTCACTTTGATGCCCGGGCCCATTGTGGAAGAAACCACAACGCTTCTCAGGTACTGGCCCTTCGCTGCGGACGGCTTTGCCTTGATCACCGCGCCCATCAGCGCGTTGAAGTTTTCGGTCAGCTTTTCCGCGCCGAAAGAAACCTTCCCAATCGGGCAGTGGATGATGTTGGTCTTATCCAGCCTGTATTCGATCTTACCGGCTTTAATTTCATTGACCGCTTTTGTCACATCCATGGTAACCGTTCCGGCCTTCGGGGACGGCATCAGGCCTTTCGGGCCCAAAACCTTACCCAGGCGGCCCACAACGCCCATCATGTCCGGTGTGGCGACGACAACGTCAAAATCAAACCAGTTCTCGTTCTGGATTTTGGAAACCAGCTCCATCTCGCCCACGTAATCCGCGCCGGCTGCCTGTGCTTCCTCGGCCTTCGGGCCTTTTGCAAATACAAGCACCCGCGCCGTTTTGCCCGTCCCATGCGGCAGGACAATGGCGCCGCGCACCTGCTGGTCGGCATGGCGGGAGTCAACGCCCAGCTTTACATGGAGCTCCACTGTTTCGTCAAACTTTGCTTTTGCGGTTTTTACAGCCAGATCCAACGCTTCCGGCACGTCGTACTGCTTTGTTTTATCAATCAGCTTCACGCTGTCCTGATATTTTTTTCCTCTAAACATTTCAGTTCCTCCTTATGTGGTCAAGCAAGGGCCCATGCCCTCTCCCACTGATTTTCAATTAGTCTCCAACAACAATTCCCATGCTTCTCGCGGTGCCTGCGATCATGCTCATGGCCGCTTCCAGGCTGGCCGCGTTCAGGTCGGGCATCTTCTGCTCTGCAATCGCCTGCAGGTCCGCCTTGCTGATGGTGGCAACCTTTGTCTTGTTCGGAACGCCGGAGCCGCTTTCGATCTTGCATGCTTTCTTCAAAAGCACCGCTGCCGGCGGAGTCTTTGTGATAAAGGAAAATGATCTGTCTGCATACACTGTGATTACAACAGGGATGATCAGACCCGCATCCTTTGCCGTTTTTTCGTTAAATTCCTTGGTAAACTGCATGATGTTGACGCCATGCTGCCCCAATGCAGGGCCTACCGGGGGCGCCGGCGTCGCCTTGCCGGCCGGAATCTGTAATTTGATGTATCCTGCGATTTTCTGTGCCATTGTATGGCCACCTCCTAATAATACGCGGCAAAAAATCACCGCTGATGTGGTAATTAACGGGCAAACCTGCCCTCCCACTGTCGCCAGAGGGATTTTATATAAACGCGCCTGCGCTTATACGCTTAATCAATGTGCTCCACCTGATTGTAATCCACCTCGACCGGCGTTTCGCGGCCGAACATGGAGACCTTTACAATCAGCTTCCTGCGCTCGGTCTGAATTTCCTCGATCACGCCCGAGAAGCCTTCCAGCGGGCCGGATTTCACCATGACATGGTCGCCCACGGCGACGTCCAAATCCGCGGCGCGGACTGTTTCCACGCCCATCCGCTCCACTTCCTCGTCGGAAAGGGGGACCGGCTTGGAACCGGGGCCGACAAACCCCGTTACGCCGCGGGTATTCCGGACCACATACCAGCTCTCGTCGGTCATCACCATCTTGATGACCACATATCCCGGGAACACCTTGCGCTTTACCGTTTTCTTTTCGCCGTTCTTCTCTTCAATGACGTCCTCAAGCGGCACCTCCACGGCCTGGATCAAATCCTGCATGCCGCGGTTGTCCACCGATTTCTCGATATTCGCTTTCACTTTGTTTTCATAGCCCGAATACGTGTGAACGACAAACCACTTTGCCTCTTCAGCCATATCGATTCTCCTTTACGTTTAGAATAATGAAGTCAGCCACTGGAACAGTTTGGCAAACCCAAAATCTAATACGGACAGGATAATTGTCATGATGATAATGAAAACCAAAATAATAACGGTATTGTGAATCAATTGTTCTCTATTCGGCCAGGTTACCTTTTTCAGTTCTGATTTTGTTTCCTTGAAGAACCTTCCGAGCCTTGCGAACAATCCCGCTTTTTTCGCTGTTTGATTGCTATTATCAGCCATTTCGTCTGCTCCTTATCCTAACAATTATTTGGTTTCCTTGTGAAGTGTGTGCTTTCTGCAAAATCTGCAATATTTGTTCATTTCGAGCCTGTCCGGGTCGTTCTTCTTATTTTTCATGGTGTTATAATTCCTCTGTTTGCATTCCGAACAAGCCAATGTAATTTTTACCCGCATCGTTTACACCTCCGTTTAACATATCAAGTCTTCGTTGGAGCGCCTCAAAATGGACACACAAAAAAAGAAGCTACTCCTTAGCCAGAATATTATACCATCCGTTTTCCCGAAAGTCAAGTCTTTTTTTGAAAAAAACCGGACAGGATCCCCGCCCGGTTTTATCTATTAAAATAGCTGCTTTAAATTGTCAAGCGTCTGGTTTAGCTGGTCGTCCGGCAATGTCAGCATCCAGATCAGGCCCACAATGCATCCGATCACGAGCACGCAAAACACAATCCGCTTAAAATTTTTAAAAATATTGCGCAGCACCGCCTTGTTTGGGTCATCCTTCTTTTTGCCGTGTCTGGAGCTGCCAGAATGGTGATGAGAAGAATGATGGGAAGAATGGGAATGATGCGTGCCGTGCGTATGATGCGTATGATGGGCATGTTCTCCCGTATGGTGCCCCGTTGATTCATCTTTTTTGTTCTGTTCCAAAATCCTCACCTCCGCCAAAACATTAATATTCTATCACATCATTCCCAAAAAATAAATACAAAATTTTATGTTTTACGATTTTTTTCGTAATTTTTTCAATCGCCCGGGCGTACAGCTCCAGCTGTACCCTGTATTTCTCCGCCAATTCCTCTTTGTGGCGGTAAAAATCCGTCTTATAATCCACCAGGGTGATCCCGCCGTCCTCTTCAAAATAACAGTCGATCATCCCCTGCAAAATTACCGGCTCCCCGCTGTCCGGGTGGAG
Source organism: Candidatus Avimonoglobus intestinipullorum (assembly GCA_018714645.1). GTDB lineage: Bacteria > Bacillota > Clostridia > UBA1381 > UBA1381 > Avimonoglobus > Avimonoglobus intestinipullorum. Next base: position 3,415 of record DVND01000056.1, on the reverse strand, counting down.
CCCCAGCCCGGCGGCGGGAAATGCGGCCTCAAATGGGACCTCCCGGTATACCTTCCCGCTTTCCAGCATCCGCCGCACCAGGTCCGACCGGTAATACCGGAGCAGCTTCTCCGTATCCACCGCCGCCGCTTCCGCCTCCGTCAGCTCCTGCGCCGTCGTCAAATCGGAAATACATTGTTTGATGACGGCTTCCTCCATCCCGGCTGCCGGCGGCAGCTTTTGCAGCACCAGATGCACGGCCGTGCCCGCTTCCGCCGCGCGGACGGGGCCTTGTTCTTCCATAAATGCCGGTCTCCTGCGGAGCGTGAGCTCTTCTGCGCGCCCGGTTTTCAGCTGCTTTAATCCGGTCACGGAAACCTTCGTGGGCAGTGCTTCAATCTCCTCGTAAGGATACCGGTATTCCATCTGTTCCAATAAACCGCCGATATCCTCCGCATCTTCAGCGGCGGCGGGTTCTCGCAGCACCGGCCTGTAATCCAGCACCTCTTCGTAAGGGATGACCGCGTATTCCCAAGTCTCGTCTTTCCGCGCCACCGGCGCAACCCAGTCGATGAACGTCCGTACTGCCAGGACGTCCTGCGGATCCATCCGCGCCCCGGCCAGCAGCCTGTCCCATTTCTGTTCCCGGGCCGCCGCGCCGCTGGCCGCACACGCCGCTGCATCCTCCATATTGCGCCCGTCCACAACCGCGGTCACAAACAGCTTCTCTTTCGCCCGCGTCAGCGCCACATAGAGCTTGCGGATTTCTTCGGAGATGCCCTCCCTTTGGATCGCCGCGGCCACCGCTGTTTTCGACAGCGTGGGGATCCGGTAGCTCTCCTCAAAATTGACATCATCCATGCCAAACCCCAAATCCTTATGTAAAATGACGCTTCCGGTGTGCTCCCGGCTGTAGAATTCCTTCGCCGTCCCCGCCAGGAATACGATGGGGAATTCCAGCCCCTTGCTCTTGTGTATGGTCATAATGCGCACCACGTCATGCTGTTCCCCCAGCATACACGCCGCGCTCAAATCCTCCTCTTTCCTGCGGATGCGGTTGATATAGCGGATGAAATTGAATAACCCCTTATAACCGGATTTTTCAAACAGCTTCGCCCGTTCAAAGAGCATCCGCAGGTTGGCCTGCAGCGCATCCCCTTCCGGCAGCGCACCGCAGAACATGTAGTACTGCGTCTCTTCAAACAGCGTCCAGATCAGCTTGTCGCTGGACATGTATTTGGAATACCGCCGCCAGCGGGTCAGTCGGGCGATGAATTCCCCGCAGCGCCTCCCCAGCGGCGTATCCTCTTTGGAAGCGGCTTTGAGTGCTTTATAAAACGCCCCCTCATGCCTCGTCCGGATCTGCGCCAGCATATGCTCGTCAAAGCCGCCGATGGGCGACCGCAGCACCGCCAGCAGGGGGATATCCTGATACGGGTTCCCGATTATTTTAACCAGCGCCAATACGGTTTTTACTTCCTCCCGCTCAAAATAGCCGCCGGTTTCCACGAAGCACTCCGTCCCGTATGCCGCCAGCTCCTGCCGGTACACGTCGGCCGCGCTTCTGTGGGAGGACATCAAAATCACGATATCCCGGTTTTGCACAGGGCGGTAGACGGCCTTTTTTTCTTCCCGGAAGCCGCCGTCCGCCGCGGGGATCATCCGCGTCTCAAAATCCCGTACCAAAAACCCGGTTTCCTTCAGCTCCCGGATTTTCTGGGCGATAAACCGCGCCTCCAGGCGGGTTTTATCCAGCTTTTCCAATTCCTCTCCCGCATTTTTGGGATACCCCTCAATCACGCAGCATTCCGGCAAGTAGCTGGGATTTGCCTGTTCATAGCTTTCGTCCCCCAGATACAGCCGCTGGTCGGCGTCGTATTCCAACTCCCCCGCGCGCTCGGACATCACCCGCGCAAACACGGCGTTGGCGCCGTCCAGCACCTCCCGGCGGCTTCTGAAATTCCGGGAAAGGACGATTTTCCTGTTTTTTGCGCCGGGAGCCTTGTCATAGGTGTCGTTCTTCTGTTTAAAAATCGTCGGGTCTGCGCTGCGGAACCGGTAGATGCTCTGCTTCATGTCCCCCACCATGAACAGGTTGTCCCCGCGGGAGATGGCGTTGAAGATCGCCTCCTGCAGCGCGTTGGAATCCTGGTATTCGTCCATCAGGATTTCCTCGTACCGCCCGCGGAATTCCGCCGCCACCTCCGGGTTGTTCTCAAATAATTCCAGGCAGAGGTGCTCAATGTCGGAAAATTCCAGCGCATTTTTGGAATCCTTCAATTCCGCCAGCGCATCCTCGAACCGCTCCGTCAGCCATACCAGCTTCCGGGCCGCCGGATATGCATGCTCCCGCAGCTGCGCCTCCGTCTCCGCCACAGTGCGCCCCACCACGTCCCGCAGCTGCCCTGTCAGCTTCTTGCGGACGGTGTTGATCTGTTCCTTCACGCCCTCTGTCAATTCCCGGTATTTCAGCCCCCGGGCATTGATCCGCCCAAATTCCAGCCGGCGCACGGCGTGATAGATCCCGTCCCAGTCCAGCCCCCGCAGGGCGGCAATGGCCTGGTAGTCCGTCTTAACGGCCTGATAATAACTGCCCCAATCATCAAAAAGGGCGTCGCCTTTTTCCGCCGGGTGCTGTTCCATCAACCGGGCCGCTTCCCCGGGCGCGGGTTCCCGCCCCAGGCTCGCCCGCGCCATCGCCGCCAGCGCATCCTCCAGCGTTTGCAGCGCCGCGCCGATCAGCCGGTCTTTTCCCGCAATGCTGTCCTGCATCCAGGCGCTTCCTTGCGCGCCCTCCGGCAGCAGGAACATATCCCGTTTTTCCTCCATCCAGCCTCTCGGATCCGGGAATGACCGCGTGAAATTGTAAATCTCCTTCACCAGCTCCCGCAGCCCTTCGTCGTCCCGGCCGTTGGTGTACAGGCAGGCCAGTTCCAGAAAGTCCCCGTTTTCCTCCTCATACAACGCATCAAACAGGGTTTCCATGGCCTCGTCCTTCATCAGCTCCAGCTCCGCGCCCGTGGCAATGGTAAAATTCGGGTCGATGTGCAGCAGGTGGAAATAATTGCGCACCGCTTTTAAGCAGAAGGAGTCAATAGTCGTGATATCCGCGCTGTGCACCAGCGACAACTGGCGCTTCAAAAGCCGCACCCGCTCCACGTCCTCCGCCGCGGCCAGCTCCCGCGCCAGCGCGTCGGATACCCGCTGGCGCATTTCCGCCGCCGCCGCATTGGTAAACGTCACCACCAAAAGCCTGTCCACGTCGATACAGGACGCATCCTGTGCATTGGGGATCAGCTTTTGGATGATGCGTTCTACCAGCACCGCGGTTTTCCCGGATCCGGCGGCGGCGTTCACCAAAATATTGCATCCGCCGCCGTCGGCGGCTTTGCCGGTGTAAATTGCCGCCAGCTGGTCGTCTGTCCAGCGTGTTTTG
>DVND01000055.1 GCA_018714645.1 Candidatus Avimonoglobus intestinipullorum | reverse complement strand
ATTGCAAAAAGGGAAGCAGCTTTCCTGGCTCCCATCCTATGGGCCGGAAATGCGCGGCGGCGCGGCAAACTGCCATGTCATTATTTCCGATGAACCGGTTGGGTCGCCAATTATTATTAACCCGGATATTTTGGTGACGATGAATAAGCCGTCCTTTGATAAATTTGAGGGCGACATCATTCCGGGCGGTACGGCGATCATTGACAAAAGCCTGATTGACCGCGAGACAACACGCAAGGACATCCAAGCCGTCTATGTGGATGCGACGAACATTGCTGATGCAAACGGCAAAGGGAAGCTTGCGAATATGGTGATGCTTGGCGCATTGATAAAAAAAACCGGCATTTTCACTATGGAGGAGCTTCGGCGCGGGGCGGAAAAGTCCATTCCGGAATCCAAAAAGGATTTGCTGGAAATGAATATGGATATGATCCGGCGCGGCTATGACGCGGTCTGATACATAGAAAGGAGCGGTTTTATGGCTGCTGTGAAAAAAAGCAAAGAATTGACTTACAAGGGTAAGCCTGTTTACCGACAGGGGAACCGTATTTATTACGGCGATCTGGATGAGCGGCTGATCCTCGTGATGGATATACTGGAAACCGAGCAACGGGGGGATGTGGCAATTACAAAAAAAGTGAAATTCCATATCCAGGATAACACGGGCCCGGTGCTGGGCGAGGGTACGAATTACAGGAGCGGCGAGCGCGATAACCTGTACAGCGCGTTTGATATCGGTTCCTGGTGGCTGCAGGATGCGTTGGATCAATAAGAATTTGAAATGGACGGTACGGCGGTGCCGTCCATTTTTGCCAATTATATTGGCATGCTTTAAAAAGACGCGTAAAAAGACTGGAGGAATATATGGAAATTGATCGTTGGATGGCTGCGTTCCAGGAACGGCTGCTGCAGAAATTTGGCAGCCGGCTGCTGTTTTTGGGATTGCAGGGAAGCCGCCGGCGCGGGGAGGCGCGGCCTGACAGTGACATTGATGTTGTCGCGGTGTTGGATACGCTTTCTGTTGTTGATTTGGAGTCCTATAAAGACGCGCTTGCCGGTATGCCGGAGGGGGAATTGGCCTGCGGGTTCATATGCGGCAGGGAGGAACTGCTGCATTGGCCGAAGTATGACCTGTTTACCCTGGAAAAGGATACGCGGGCTTTTTATGGCACGCTGGCGCCGCTGCTGCCGCCGCTGGAGGACGGAGATGCGCGGCAGTTTATACAGATCAGCGCAGCGAATTTGTATCATGCGGCCTGCCATATGTATCTTTATGAAAATCCCTCGCCGGAAAATGTCCGGCAGCTTTATAAGAACGTATTTTATATTCTGCGTGTGAAAGTGTATTTGGAGCAAGGGTATTTTGTAGATAAAAAAGCCGCGCTGAGCCAGTATAGTTCAGGGTGCGATTTAGAGGTAATAAACGCGGAGCGCCAATTGGAAGATTTGTCCGGCGAAGCAGAGCTGCGCCCGTATTTTGAATTGCTGTGCGGCTGGTGTTCCAAGCTGTTAAAGCAAGAATGAGATAGAGAGTTGATAAAAAAATAATTTACATACAGGCGGAGGCGGCAGAAAGTTTCGCATCATTCTTTAGCGCATCTTAAGGGCGATGGGTTAAAATATAAAAGAAAAAAGTGAGGTGGAATGACATGCGTATTTTGGTTGCGGAGGATGACCCGAGATTGTTGAAGTCCCTGCTGCACATATTAAAGGCCAATAAATTTTTGGCGGACGGCGTTTCAAACGGGACGGACGCTTTGAATTATGCGGAATCTGATGAATATGATGCGCTGATTCTTGACATTATGATGCCTGGCCTTGACGGAATTCAGGTGCTGAAAAGGCTGCGGGAACAGAACATTACAACCCCGGCGTTATTTCTAACTGCAAGGACAGAGGTTGCCCAACGGGTAGAAGGCCTGGACGCCGGCGCAGACGATTACCTGCCGAAGCCGTTTTCTACCCCGGAGCTACTTGCCCGGGTGCGGGCGATGCTCAGGCGGAAAGACACCTATACGCCGGACCTCCTGGCATTCAACGGGATGATACTGAACCGTTCCACTTATGAAATAGCATTTGCTGCAAAGACGCAAAACCTCAGCGGCAAAGAGTTTCAGGTGCTGGAGATGCTGATGCAGCATCCGCATATCATTATCACTACCGACCAGTTTATCACCCATATATGGGGCTGGGAGACCAGCGTGGATACCAGCGTTGTATGGGTACACATATCTAATTTGCGAAAAAAGATTGACGCCATCGGCGCGCCGGTTAAAATCCGCTTTGTACGAAACGCCGGATATATTCTGGAGGAAACGGCATGATTTACAGTTTAAGAAAAAAGCTGATATGGATTTGCGGATTATCCGTGATTGCCGTGTTTGTCTTGATTTTTCTAATCATTTATGCAATCAGCATCAATCAGCTGAATACGGTGATGGATATGCTGACGGACAGGATTTCAGCGAATGACGGCGTTTTTCCGCCGTTTGATGAAGAGCATCCCCTTCCTCCGCTTACAAGCCGTTTCCCTAATTTTATAACGGAAGAAACAAGGTTCAGTACACGGTTTTTTACAGTTAGATTCGATGGCGCAGGCGATATTATATCGGAGGATATTGAATCCATTTCGTCTATCACGCAGGGGGCAGCACGCAAATATGCTGCAGAAGCTGTCAGCCGGAAGCGCGAAAGGGGCTGGATTGAAGGATACCGGTATAAGGTATATGATACCAACCAAGGGCGGGCTGCCGTGTTTGTGGATGGCAATATGAACCGCTCTGTATCCAATATGCTGCTGATTACTGCCGGAGCGGTGCTGCTCGGCAGTTTGATTATCATCCTCGTGCTGATTATTATTTTTTCAAAGCGCGCAGTGAAACCAATAGCTGAAAGCTATGAAAAGCAAAAGCAGTTTATTACGGACGCCAACCATGAATTGAAAACACCGCTCACACTGATTTTGACCAATCTTGACATTGCGGAGTCAGAGGTCGGGAAAAATGAATGGCTGGATGATATACGCGCGGAGGGGGAGCGGATGAGTGCCCTTGTGCAGCAGCTTGTGACGCTTACGAGGATGGATGAGGACCAGGTTGAAATTGAATTTCACATGTTTTCCCTGAGTGACACGGTAACTGATACGGTATCAGAATTTGAGACGCTTGCAGAGGAAAAAGGGAAACCCATCATGTTCTCCGTGCAGCCGGATGTGGAATATTATGGGGATGAAGCCGCCATCCGCCGCGTTATTTCGATATTACTGGACAATGCCATTAAATACGGCGATCCTGCGGGGGGCATTTATTTGTCGCTAATCTCAAAACGGCATCCCGTGATTTGTGTGGAGAATGCATGTGAGGATGTGGATGGCATGGAACTTGACAAACTGTTTGACCGGTTTTACCGCTCCGATAAATCGCGGGCTTTTACCGGCGGCTTTGGCATTGGGTTATCCATTGCGAAAGCGATTGTCCAGAAGCACCGCGGTGAAATCGATGCGTATAGAACGGATGCCGGCCGCATCGGCTTTAAGATTGTTTTGAAATAAATAGTTGTTGAATGACGCACAAGGGCGGAATGGCTGCTTTACGCAAACCTTCCGCCCTTTTTATAGAAAATCCATTCATTTCTTTAGCCTGCCTTTAGTTCCATCT
>DVND01000054.1 GCA_018714645.1 Candidatus Avimonoglobus intestinipullorum | reverse complement strand
AGAACCAATTGTCATCATGGGCACAGATGCGCATACAACAGATTATAAGGGGATAGGATTTGAAACTGAAGGCGATAACAACGATATACCGGGGACACTGGGAATTAAATCACCGTCTGATTCGACGCTTCCGGAAGGGGGGATCGGCGTTACATACACGTTTGACGTGCCGGCGGCCGGGAATTACCAGCTGACAATCGCCGCTTCCCTGCATACGTTTCCGCAGTACCTGTCCTCTTATGCCGTCTCGGTGAACGGCGGGGATTTTACCGCGATTAACGCCTCAAATGCGGGAAGCTCCGAGGAACCGAACGGTGGGTTTGGCGCAAGCAATTTAATTGGCGTTTATAAAACAGAACTGTATTATCCCCTGAAGCAGGGGGAAAATACCGTTTCTGTATATGCGACCTCCCTCAGAAGAGAGGGTGGACGCGTGTACTATTTTATAGAACAGCTTGTGTTTACGCCGATACCGGAGACAACGCCGGCGCAGCCCATGGGGATTTTTACCGATACGGAGCCCGTGCAGTTTACGCTGAATATGAATGGCGAAATCCCCTATACGGTGCAGGATTATTTTGGGGAGACGGTACTTTCCGGCCAAACCGGTGCGGACGGGACGCTGGATCTGGGGACGATGGAAAGCGGGCATTATGCGCTGTACTTAAACGGCGTGGACGTGCGGGAATTTTCCGTGGTGCGGGCGCCCGAAAACCGCCGGAACAACGATAATTCGCCCTTTGCCTCCGATATGGCGTCAGTATTTCTGGTAGACGAGGCGGATGTGGCGGGCTATGCCCGGGCGGCATACCTGGCGGGTATCCGGCAAATCCGGGAGCGGATGCGCTGGGGCAATGCAAACCCCGCAGAAGGCGTCTATACATACGATAGCCATGATGCGTATTATGAGCCGTTTGCGGAATACGGCATTAAAATCCTCAATATGTACCACAGTGCGCCGGAATTTGTAAAACAGGACACGGAGGTACTCCCGGACGACCTGTTTGCCGCGTACCAGTTTGCCAAGGATGCTGCGGCGCACTATGAAGGCATTATAAATGCCTGGGAGATATGGAATGAGCCGGATATCGGCTTTACCGCCGGCACGGAGACCGCGGATAAGTACGCGTCCCTTTTGAAGGCGATGTCCATCGGGTACCGGGACAGCGGCGCGGATGTGGACGTAGCCCTTGGAGGGATTGCATATGAGCCGGGGGCGTATGTGGAGCAGTTGATGAAAAACGATGCCGGCAAATATTTTGATATCTATAATTACCATGTCCATCGGGAGGTGCGCGCGGGGCTTAACGTAAATTCCTATCCCGGCAATTATAAAGCACACACACAGCTGATGGAGGAGTATGACTTGACGGAGAAGCCGGTGTGGGTCACGGAGGCGGGGATGTTTATCCCCTATGAAAACGGGAGCCAGGATTTGACGCTTCAGCAGCAGAAAACAAGCGCGCGGTATTTGGCGACGTCGGCGGTCGAAGGGCTTGCCAGCGGCGAGGAGCTGCATTACTGGTTTGTTTTCCCTTATTATGAGGAAGGCAACCGGAATCTGGGGTCCTTCAGCAGCAAGAATACACCGTATGCCTCGTATAATGCGGCTGCGGCGGTAACGGACGCGCTGGGAAACGGCGTTTATGAAGGGCGCATTTTGGGCTTGCCCGACGGTGTGCAGGGATACAGCTTTGTGGACGGGGACGAAAGCATTGCCGCGCTGTGGTCTGAAACCGCGGCGGAAGTACAGCTTTTGACAAATACGGACACGGCAGAGCTGACCAACATCATGGGGAACAGGAGCACATTGGATACGGACGGGGGCACGCTCCGTCTGGAAGCCGGCCCGGATATTGTTTTTGTGCGCATCAGCGGGCGTTTCCCCAGCCAGTTGATTGAACGGGGGAACACTGTGGAAAAGCAGGATCGGGCAGATACGCTGGAAATCAATGACCGGATCGTCATCAGCCAGACATACCCGGCCGCGGCGCGTGAGGATGCGAAAAACAGGGGGTACAAGCTGGATAAAACGGCCGAAACAACGGTTTCGGTGGATGTTTACAACTTTAATGACGTGCGGGTTGCAGCGCAGATCAAGGCAAAAACCTATGGAGGCTGGAGCATCACGCCTGATACGGAAAATCTTTCGTTAGCGCCAAATTCAAAAACAACCCTGACCTTTACCATTACCTCCGATGGATCGCCGACGAATTCAATGTTATACCCCGTGGTTATCGGCGGCGAAACACAATATGGAGGGATCAGCAATTCGGTTGCCTATATCACCTCCGATGAAACGACGGAGCGCACGCCGGACGCTGTGATGGCGGATTATACGGAGGTCGATTTGTGGCAGAGGAATGCGGCCGGGGGGACCAGCCAGCAGTTTACGGCCGGTGCGGATTCCATCACGCTCAGCTTCAATTTCCCGGAAAGCGTCACAGACCGATGGGCGTATCCGACGCTTGTGTTCCGGGAAACCCAGGATTACAGCGCCTATGATGGGATCGTGGTCCGAGTGTATTGTGATGCACAAACGGCTGGTTCCACGTACCGGATGTTCCTGACGGAGGAAAGCGGCAGTTCCTATTACACTTCCACAGGCTATACGCTGGCGGAAGGCTGGCAGCAATTTTTGATCCCTTGGGACGCCTTTGTGCTGCAGGGCGGTTCAGACGCCAATGGGGAACTGGACATTGACGCGATTGCAAGCCTGAAGGCCGGCCTGAATGCGCGGGCTGCGGGAGCAAACACGCTGACGCTGGAGAACATGGGGCTGTACACCATTTCAGGGAATAAATGCGCAGGAACGTTTGAGACGCTTGTTTACAATGACGGTGTGCTGACCGGCACGCTCAGCGCTGCGGAAGTACCGTATCAGAGCGATACGGCGCGCGTGGTTGTGGATGGCAAAACGTATGACGCATCGCTGGAGGGGAACGTATTTTCGTGCGAGCTGCCCTTGCCGGCGGGGAAATACACGATCCTTGCCTGCGTTACGGATGAGAGCGGCACCGTTGTCAATAAACGCATCACAGCCCGGGCCGAACCAAGCGGCTTTGCCTGCGGGGATATTACCTTCGGCGACAGCGCCGGCAACCGCATTTACACGCTGCGGGGCAGCGATACTATGAAAGCCATGGCAACGGTGCAGAACACCAGGGACGAAGCAAATATCTGCTTCCTCGCAATTGCGGTTTATGATGCGGACGGCCGCCTTGTGAATGCCAATGTGCACACATACCAGTTTGCGTCTGGGGAGCAGGCGGCGCTGGAGGTGGCTGTGGAACCTGCCGGCGGCGCTTATGCAAAGGCGTTTTTGTGGGACAGCGCGCAAAAGCCATTGACGGCGGCGGAAGTCATAAATTGAGGAACAAAGGATGATTGGATGGAACCGATATTAAAAAACATTCCCAGCCCGATCCTGTTTCAGGGCGATGCAACAACCGCCTACAGGGATCCGGCGGTGATATATAACGGCGGCGTGTTTTACATGTTTTTTACGCTGGTGAAAACCTTTGATACGGGGGGCGTGTACCTGTATACCGCGGAGAGCAAAAGCCGCGATTTGGTACATTGGTCGGCCCCTGTGCTTCTTACCCCAGGGGATCAGCGTAAAAACTTTTCAAGCCCCGGAAATGTGGTATTCCATGATGGGAAATGGGTGCTGTGCCTGCAGACCTATTGCCGTGAAAACGGCGAAAAGTACGGCAATGAACGGTGCAGGCTGTACACCATGGAAAGCGCAGACCTGGAGCATTGGAGCGCGCCCGCCCTGCTGCGGGTGAAGGGGGATGTGCCTGAGGAACAGATGGGGCGCATGATTGACCCTTATCTGGTGCAGGAACCGGGGACGGGACGCTGGTTCTGCTTTTACAAACAAAACGGCATCAGCTATTCCGTATCTGAGGACTTGCAAAACTGGGCGTTTTGCGGCAATATCCACGCTGGCGAAAACCCTTGCATCCTCCGTCGCGGCGAAAATTATTTTATGTTTCATTCCCCTGAGAACGGCATTGGGATTCTGGAATCCGGCGACCTGCTGCACTGGAAGGATACGGGAACCATCCTGTATCTGGGCCAGCAGGACTGGGAATGGGCAAAGGGCAGGATCACCGCAGGCATGGTCCTCGATTGCACCGGCGTGGAAGGCATTGGGAAATACATTATGTTTTTTCACGGCTCCGGCCCCGAGGATGAACAGACGATGTTCGATAACTACGCGAGCATCGGTATTTGCTGGAGCGACGATTTGTTCCATTGGGAATGGCCGCAATAAAAAAACACTGCATATCTACGATATGCAGTGTTTTTTTATCGTATGGGGGTATAGTCAATTTCTGACGGTTCCCCCGTCGCTTCCAGCTTGAAGATGACAGGGCGGAGTCCGTCGTTGCAGCTGCATATTGCAACGCCGGGCTGTTTAATCCAGTCGCCGTAATAGAATAAGCCCTCTCCCGCGCCGTGGGCCAGCGCAAACACATACTGGTAAATCGCTTTCCAGGCTTCGTCGCAGAGGCCTTCGGGCTTGGCGTAATCGGCGTAGAAGGTCTGGCCTTCCCGCAGCATGGGGCAGGCCGTCAGCCCGTCTGCGCCATATTCTGCTGCCAGCTCTTTGTCAAGAGTGGTTTTTAAAACTGTTATTTTTACACGGTTCATAGCAATGCCCTCCAATTTAACGGTCATTCAGATTGGTATAGGGGGTGTGCTTTGCCACATTTTTGTAAGCGGGACGGATGATTTTCCCCGCGTTCATGATATCCTCCAGGCGGTGTGCGCTCCATCCCGCGATCCGCGCAATTGCGAAAATCGGCGTGTATAATTCCAGGGGAAGCCCCAGCATACTGTAGATGAAGCCGCTGTAGAAATCCACATTGGCGCTGACGGCCCGCTGGCGTTTTTTGGACAAAAGCGCCGGCGCCACCCGTTCCACGGTTTCGTGGAGGATCAATTCCTGCAGCATGCCTTTTTCCTCCGCCAGCGGGCGGATGAATTGCTTCAAAATCTGGGTGCGGGGGTCAGAAAGGGTGTAAACCGCATGCCCCATCCCATAGATCAAGCCGGAGCGGTCAAACGCTTCCTTATTTAAAATCTGATTCAAATAAGCCCGGATCTCATCCTCATCGCTCCAATCCTTGACGGCTTCTTTCATATCCCGGAACATCTGCACAACCTTCCGGTTTGCCCCGCCGTGGCGCGGCCCCTTCAGGGAGCCAAGGGACGCGGCGATGGTGGAATAGGTATCGGTGCCTGAGGAAGAGACCACGTGGGTCGTAAAGGTGGAGTTGTTGCCGCCGCCGTGCTCCGCCTGGACAACCAGCGCCACGTCCAGGATTTTTGCTTCCAGCGCCGTATATTTTTGATTTGGGCGCAGGGTGTAAAGGATCGTTTCTGCGGTGGACAGCTCCGGCGGAGGGGTGTGGATGAACAGGCTGTGCCCGTTCAGATAGTGGTTGCAGGCCTGGTATCCATAGACCGACAGCAGCGGGAAAATGGAAATCAGCTGCAGGCATTGCCGCAGCACGTTGGGGACGCTGGTGTCCTCCGGGTTTTCGTCGTAAGCATACATGGTCAGTACGCTCCGCGCCAGCGTGTTCATCATGTCCTGGGACGGCGCTTTCATAATGATGTCGCGCACAAAGCTGGTGGGCAGGGTGCGGTAGTCCGCCAGGACGGATTTGAACTGCGAAAGCTGAGCGGCAGTGGGGAGCTCGCCGAACAATAATAAATAGGTAACCTCCTCAAAGCCAAAACGCTCTTCCGATGTAAAGCCTTTGATAATATCCTCAATGTCGATGCCGCGGTAGTAGAGCTTGCCCTCGCAGGGGATCATCTCGCCATCGTCGATGGTATAGGATTTTACCTCGCCGATTTCCGTCAGCCCCGTCAGGACGCCTTTGCCGTTCTTGTCGCGCAGGCCGCGTTTGACGTCGTATTTTGTATATAGCTCCGGGTCAATTTTCCCGTTTTTCTCACATAGTGCCGAATAATTCAAAATTTCTTCCGTGATTTCCGAATAATTTCTGCTTTCTGCCAAAGAAAAAGCCCCCCTTTTTATGTATGTGATTCTATTATTATACCATAAATTTCAGTTCCGAACAAGCGGCCAAATATAGAAAATTATCAGGATTGCAATTGCTTTTTTATTAAAAATGACATGTGGTGGGATAAAGCTTGCAATTTTACATTTTTCCGCAGCATGGATTTTGCCTCCAAAATACGTTCCAATGCGGTTATTACGAGTTTCTCATCAATTGATCCTGCCATTGATTTGATAGAATCAAT